>JAKBBU010000031.1 GCA_021808365.1 Pseudomonadota bacterium | reverse complement strand
GAACAGCTCGATGCGAGCGGAGCTGATGAGTCAGGTGGATTTTAGAATTTAACTGAAGTTGATACTGGCCGCCCTTGGGGCGGCTCACAACCGTCAAGCCTCCCGCTTCGCGGGAGCGGTATGACTTTGCCTAATCGTATAAAAAATAGGAATTTGAGCAATTTTGAACGATTGGCAGAGGTGGGAGTCATATCCATGATAATGTCTTGATAAATACTACCGATGTGCTATGCAAATTCAGGAACGTTAGTATCCAGTCCCCCATGGTTATTCCTAAAATCCCGCAGACTCATATGAATACTCTAATGTTACCAAGAGAAATTTTAACATATGTAGGATTAGAAATCACCATCAAAAAAAGTGCTGGATTGATCCCGAAATGTTTGCTTAATACAACAATATGTCCTTTGGACAGTTGTCAATGTATTGATTTTTTGAAAAAAATCATGATGCTCTTTTTGACGTGAGATTGTACCCGACTTTCCATCCATTTATAACATTTATCCTATTTATCGAGTACAGGGAAAGCTACACCAATACGTGTTGTGGTATTGGTGTAGCTTTCCCTGTACTCGATAAATAGGATAAATGTTATAAATTCCTTAGTTTATTTGATTAAAAAAGTAGAAAGTTAATTTGGACACAATCTTTAACCAATTGTTTTATAATAAATTTTATCTTATTTACCCATTGCACTTGAACATGCGAAACATAAAGTTCAAGTGCAATTTTACGCGATGGGTTTTCCAAAGGGTGAGCAGGAAACAGCAAATGTACCGCATTTGCCCCGCGAACGCCAAAAACATGGACGTTTTTGGCCGGTTTTCAAGCGAAGCATGGAATGCGAAGCGCTGAAAAGAATCGCGATTCTCCCCTTTAGTGCCGTTAGCGAGTTTACCTTGCGTAGGCATTCAAATAGGAATACCGCTCGACGGAAATTTATTAAGTTCGGATCTTCAAGTACAAGCGGTATTGAACCTAAAATTCGACATCGCCCGAGATGTCATCTATTATCCTAAATTCGGCAGTTGTAATCTACTGCAGAGGGCTAATGCATTGAACCTAGACATTTTTTTAGTATTTTTTAGCTTCACCGTAGGGGTGTCTACTGTCTTGCTAAAAAATACTAAAAAAGCTGCCTATCTTCAGCGCCTTAGCCCTCTTCGCTACGATTCCAACTGCCGAATTTAGGATTATCAGATGACTATAAAGCGATTATTACCTTTACGTAATTATGGAGATGCCCCTAAGATATTGAATATTGAGACACTCCTTCCTTCAATTGCGCTCAAGAGGACCTAAATATGAATCAAACTTTTACTTATCCATTACGATTACCAAAATCACTCAAAACTGAAGTTACTAAAGTTGCAAAACGCGAGCATACTAGCGTTAATCAATTTATTGCGATTGCAGTTGCAGAAAAAATCTCAGCACTAGAAACGGAGCAATTTTTTATGGAACGCGCAAAAGGTGCTAATTTAGAAGATTTTCGAAAGATTCTTTTTCGAGCTGGTGTTGAGCCACCTTCTCCAGAAGATGAGATCTAGACAAGGACTAACAATGAATAATTTTTGGGATGCTGCCACTTACAGCCAATTTATAGATTTAAGAACGCGCCCTGCCATGGAACTATTAGCCGTATTGCCGCTAACGTTCCAACCTCAAACTATTTATGATCTAGGATGTGGTCCAGGGAATAGCACTATTTTGCTAAAAAACCGTTGGCCCAATGCTAAAATAGTGGGTCTAGATTCTTCTACGAGCATGCTGGAAAAAGCACGCTCTGCTTATCCTACTATAAGTTTTATTGAATCTGATATTAGTGATTTTTTTCCAACTGAAAAAATTGATTTAATTTTTGCAAATGCTTCTTTGCAGTGGGCCGATAATCATCAAGAACTCTTTCCGCGCTTGATCAATTTTCTTAATGAAGACGGCGCATTAGCCATTCAAATGCCTAATAATTTTCACGCCCCATCACACCAGATCACTCTCAATATTTTAAAAGAGAATTCTGACTGGGAAGCTTTATTAAAAATTTTGTGTTATGGTAAATTAAAGCAACCATTTTATCAGGTCCCTTATTATTATGATTTACTAGCTCAATCGGGTCTCTATAATTTACAACTGTGGGAAACAGAATATTTTTTGGAAATGGCTGATCATCAAGCTATTTTTCATTGGGTGGAAGGTTCTGCCTTAAGACCCATTTTATCTAAAATGGATACTGAAGAACAAGCTCGGTTTACTCAAATTTATATCGGCCAGCTTAGACAAGAATACCCTTTGCAGGAAAATCGTAAAGTTTTATTCCCGTTCCGTCGTATGTTTATGGTGGGGTTTAAGTTGTAATGAATTCAAGCAGCCCTTATAGGCTGGAACTTCCCTAGAAAAACAACAAGTTAAAAAATCGTTAAAACCCTAGACAAGACATCTTAATTTTGTTACAATGAGGCTGTTGTTTTTATGTCGCCCTGCTAAAAAGCAACCCCAATAATAAAAAGAGAGAATAATAATGCATAAAATTAAACCATTCAATAAAAACCCCTCAAATAATAACATCCCTTATGCGCAACTGGTTGGCGAGTTAGAGAATTTTATGGCGTTATTTGCAGGTCGAATTGATGATGATCAGAATTCTCAGGAAGTTGCCGATGGGGAAGGGGTTCGTATTGCATGCGAAAACAGACGGTTAAATAAGGCCTTAGAACAATCCTCGCAATTTTTTGAGGCCTTTAAAAGCTCTCTTGGACCAACAATTAATTTATTTTTTTCAAATAATAAAAATGAAAAAAATGAAGCCAAAAGTAAAGAAATTCTAGATGGAATGATTAAAATTAGCGGGCTCGAATCGTTTAAAAAATTTAAAAACAAAAAAAAATTAAGTGATAAAGAGTTAAAAAAAATCACAGAAACATTAGAGAGCGTTATTTCTGAAAAAATCGAAATATCTTATAAAATAAGAGAAATCAGCAGTGAGCTAGGTGCTGCTAGAGAAGAAAAAAAACAAATTGATTTTGATGGAATTATTGTTAAGCAAATAGAAGCAAACAAAAAATTTTCAGTTTCGCTATCGGTCTCAGCTCGTAAGCTTTTTGAAGAAAAAATTGATGAGTTATTTGAGAAGCTACGCAAATCAATAAATAGAGCTAAAGAACAATTAGGTGTTGTTAGATCAAACCTAATTTCTGGAATAGACAAAGATTCTAATATTATCGATTTATCTAATGAAACGCTCGAATCAATTAGTAATAAGCGCGATTTTTTAGAAAAAGGAAATAATTTAAAATCTCAAAATGATATACTTACCGATATTGTAACACCATTTATTAAGCACATAAACGAATCTTCAAAAAAACAAGCAGTACTTAGTCTGTTAAAAAATATAAATTTTTACGATGCAAATAAACCTAGTAAAAATGAATACCCCGAATCAGCCACCGCATGTTTGGAAATGCCAGAAGATGAGTTGGAAAAATTGGAAAAAGAGTTTTTTGCGTCACTACTTGATGATCAAACTAATTTGGTCAAAGATAATCAAGAAACCATAAAAAAAGATGAAAGCCTTGAATTAAGCTATCACAAACCAAGCAACGAAGAAGTTAACTTCTTCGCGCCAGCGCTACCTCCCAAAAACATTCAAGAAGCTATAAAAGAAATCAATAGTCTTGAATCAGAGCGTCTTGAGTTGAGCTATCTAAAAAACGAATATCTCAAGCCACTTCAGGATGCCGCTGAACGAGTCGTAAATATTGAAAATATTATCACGGATATTATTAAAAACGAAGAAAGTCTTTATTTTATTCCCGATGCTCTCGTTTCTGAGCTTCAAATAGAACACTCCAATGCTGTTAAATCATTTTTTGATTTAAAAAATAAATTTGAAGAAGAGAAAGAATTTATTAGAAAACAAGAAGAAAAAGAAAAGGAAAACTTAAATTTTAAAATAGATATTCAGCAAAAACAAATTGATGAGCGTATTAAAATTATAAAGACAGACTTCGAGAGCATTTGTTATGACGAAAAAAATCGTCTTGGGTCAGATAGGGATGAGCTAACAAAAAATTATATTAATCAATTGAGTAAAAAAATAGAAGATTTGGTTGGGCTTTCACGAAGAATCCCAGCCATGATAAAAAATGCTGGAGAAAATTTGCATTTAATAAAAGATGCTTTTAACTATATAACCAAGTGCTTTTCGGAATTAAAAGAAGAAATCAATGGGCTGGTTCGTTTATGGGATGAGGTTCATCGAAAATTAGAGTATCAAAAAATTGAAGAAGTACATCAATATATACAAGACTTTCAAAAAGTTATAGATGACTTCGAAACAACTCTCGCAAAACAAAAAGAGCTCTGTATTCAGAGTCCAAAAGCATATAGCCATGAAATATTAGAAGCCGCCAAGTTTGAAGCAAATGAGAAGGGTTTTTATACGAAATTCGAGGGCATTGGTGAAGAATTAAAGTCTATAAAAGCAACTACATTGCTTCTTTTAGATGAAAAGAACTTTCGAGCTGGCAAATATGAGGATAAAAAATTGCTCTCTGGCGAGAAAAAAGAATTTCTTGATAACTTAAGGATAGGCTTTAAGTCTTTTCAAGAAATTAATAATGAGACTTTATTAAAGTACGGAAAAGAAGTGTTGACCCAAGCGGAGTTTTTTTCAAAAGAATTACCTTCTGAAATAGAAAGAATGTTAACGCAAATCAATCAGCGTATTGACGCACTTAATGTTGCAAAGAATGATGGCTCGTTAAAAGGTCTTCATGAAGAAATCGATGTATTGCTTGGTAAGTTAAAACAACTCAAAGAAGTGCTAAACGATACGGCGGCAAAAGGCCCTCTTGAAAAGAAAATTGACTTGATGATCTGCCAACAAAAATTTTCAAATCTTGTTCCAGAGATGAAAGACTTACTTTCTAAAATTAATAAAATTCAATCAACTCAACCATCTTGGTTTGGATCATCATGGCCGAACTTATTTCCTGGTAATCAATCTGCTGTTCCAAGACCGCAGCGGCAAAACGGCAGCGCACCTACTCTAAATAAATAAATGGTGTGGGTTGGGTTAGCACAGCAGCCGATAGGCGTTTAGGCTGAGCGTAACCCAACCTTCCTTGTTTTGCGGAGTATTTGTTTTTATTGGGTTACGCCGTACGACTGTTCTAACCCTACATTCTTTCCTTTAAACGTCCAACAAAAGGCAATATAAAAAGCGGCATTACCCCCAATAGAATGAAGGACCATTGAAATACAATGGATGAAAAAGGAGAAATATGGTTCGTTTTTGCAATGGTGTGTAATAATATCGCGGCAATCGCAATCCCTGTACCACCCGCAAATTGTTGTACTGTACTCATAATACTTGTTGTCTGGCTATAATGTTGTTCACCCACATTCGCATAAACCAAACGAGCCAATGTCGTGAACTGTTGCGCCGTAAAAATGCCTTGAAAAAATAATAAAATTCCGAGCAACACACTGTTTTCTGAGGGGATACAAAAGCTAATAGAAATCATCAAGATTGAAATTGCTATCGTATTCAATGAAATCATTGCGCGATAACTAAAATAAGGTAGGAAAAAGCGATTAAACAACCCTCGGCCAGACATCATGCCCACACCCAGCGAGATAAATAACAATCCTGAATATAAGGCCGATTTCTCCCAAGCCACTTGCAGTAACAAAGGTAATAAGAATGGTATCGCTCCTGTGGCTAAGCGCGTAGAAAAATTTCCAAAGATGCTTACAAAAAAAGCCGAAGACCGAAATAATTTTAAATTTAATATAGGGTACTCTTGGTGACGGGAGTGTAAAAAATAGGCCATTAATAATACGATTGAAACCGTACCGAATAAACTGGCATAGATCCAATATTTAAATGCTTCACCGATAATGGCCAAGGTCAGTGTCAATGTGGCCAATCCAGTTCCGAATAAAACAAACCCTTGCCAATCCAGTTTATGAGTATGTTCTAGCGGTAGTGTAGGAACATAATGCAATATAATTAATATACCTAATATCCCAAATGGAATATTCACAAAAAAAATCCAATGCCAGCTTAATACATGTAATATTAAACCACCTATAGTTGGGCCTAATGCAGGGCCGACTAAGGCAGGTACTACGACAAAAGTCATCACTCTTAAACGTTCTTCTTTTGAAAACATTTGCAAAATGATTAAACGCCCTACAGGCATCATCATCGCACCACCGATTCCTTGTACAGTCCGCATAACAACTAGCCACGGCAAGCTAGTAGATAGCCCACAGCATAATGAACTCATTGTAAAAATGACCATGGCCCAACAAAATACTTTGCGTGAACTGAATCGATCCGCCATCCAGCCACTGATCGGAATAAACACGGCCAAGCTCAGCAAGTAACTGGTTAAGGCTAACTTTAAACTAATCGGATTAATTGCAAAACTGCGCGCAATGTCTGGGATTGCCACGCCCACAATCGTACCATCCAATGTTTCCATAAACATGGCAATTGCAACAACCCAAGGAATTAAGAAATGGTTAATATGATAACCCTTCAAAACGTTCGCATTTTTCAAGCCGCTCAGTACAGCTTGATCAATACCGTCTTTATTATCTACACGCGAAGCCAGTGTATTAGGCCCATATTGAAGCAAACGTTTTTTTGCTTCACTTTGACTAAGGCCTTTCTCAGAAGACCCTAATTTTTCTAATAGCGCTGTCATAGGTAGGGATTGCAAATCATCCTTCGCTTTGGACTTCGATTTTAAAGCTTTATGTTGAAAAGCATGGGATTGCATAAATCGTTTTTTATCCTCTCCACATCCAATTCAAAATTTCTGGCATATCTTGACCGTGCTTCTCAACATATTGCTTGTGCTCAATGAGTTTATCCTGAACTTTTTGCTTTAAATAAACACCCTGCGTTCCCAATTGTGGTAAACGATCAATTACATCTTGCACGAGATGAAAACGATCCAGATCATTTTGCACTCTCAAATCAAAAGGTGTTGTGATCGTGCCTTCTTCTTTATAACCTCGAACATGGATATTGCGATTCGTGCGTGCATAGGTCAGCCGATGAATCAGCCAGGGATATCCATGAAAACCAAAGATGATCGGTTTATCTTGAGTAAACAGCAAATCATAGTCTGTATCACTCAAGCCATGTGGATGTTCACTCTTAGGTTGTAGTCTCATTAGATCGACAACATTAATGACTCGAATTTTAAGACTGGGTAAATGCTCACGCAAAATGGAAACAGCCGCCAAAATTTCCAGCGTCGGTGTTTCTCCACAGCACGCCATCACAACGTCGGGTTCTGCCTGTTGATCATTGCTCGCCCATTGCCAAATACCAATGCCTTCTGTGCAATGCACAATAGCGGCATCCATGTTCAACCATTGCGGACGATCATGTTTGCTGGCTACGACGACATTGACGTAATCTCGACTGCGAAGGCAGTGATCAACAACAGACAATAAACAATTAGTATCGGGCGGCAGATAAACACGCACGACATCTGCTTTCTTGTTAATGACATGGTCGAGAAAACCAGGATCTTGATGAGTAAAGCCATTATGATCTTGCTGCCAAACGTGGGACGTCAATAAATAATTCAGCGATGCAATCGGCTGACGCCAGTGCAATTCACGCGTGATCTTCAGCCATTTTGCATGTTGGCTGAACATTGAATCGATAATACGAATAAAAGCTTCATAGCTGTTGAATAATCCATGCCGTCCTGTCAACAAATAGCCTTCCAGCCAACCCTGACATTGGTGTTCGCTGAGCATTGAATCCAATACTCGCCCCGTTGGTGCAAGAAATTCATCATGTTTTAATTCCTCTGCATCCCATTGACGGCTCGTCACTTCAAACACTGCTCCCAAGCGATTCGAGAGTGTTTCATCGGGGCCAAAGATGCGGAAATTACGCTGATCTTGATTGAGCTTCACGACTTCCCGTAAAAACTTTCCCAAGATAAGCGTATCTTTATTAACCGTAGCGCCGGGCGAAGACACTACCACGCCGTGAGTTCGAAAATCTGGCATGCGCAGATCGCGCAGCAGATGACCGCCATTGGTATGAGGATTAGCTCCCATTCTCTTGTCGCCTCTAGGCGCCAACTCCATTAATTCTGGCAACAAAGTACCCTTTTTATCGAATAATTCTTCGGGTTTATAGCTTTTCATCCAATTTTCAAGCTCTTTGACATGTTTTGGATGTTCAGCATCCACTTGCAGTGGAATTTGATGAGCACGAAAAGTACCCTCGATGTGCAGACCATCGACGACTTTGGGTCCTGTCCAACCCTTGGGTGTTTTAAGAACGATCATCGGCCAGGGTGATCGCGCGGCATTGTTCGTGCTCCTCACCTTTTTTTGAATATTCTGAATCTCTTTGATAACTTTATCCAAGGTTTCAGCCATCAATTCATGCATTTTTTCTGGGACATCCCCTTCAACAAAGTAAGGCTTCCAACCACAACCTTTGAAGAATTGCTCTAATTCTTTTTCTGGAATGCGAGCCATAATAGTTGGGTTACTAATCTTGTAACCATTGAGGTGTAGGATCGGTAACACGGCACCGTCGGTGATGGGGTTGAGAAATTTATTCGATTGCCATGCCGTTGCTAAAGGCCCTGTTTCTGCTTCACCATCTCCAATAATACACGCTGCAATCAAATCGGGATTATCAAACACAGCTCCAAAAGCATGACTCAGTGAATATCCTAACTCACCCCCTTCATGAATAGATCCTGGTGTCGTTGGCGCAACATGGCTGGAAATTCCACCAGGAAATGAAAACTGTGTAAATAATTTTTTCAGCCCAGCTTCGTCCTGGCTGATGTTTGGATAAATTTCACTGTAGGAACCTTCAAGATAGGTATTCGCAACCAGCGCAGGGCCACCGTGCCCTGGACCAGAAATATAAAACATATTTAAATCATGTTTTTTAATAACGCGATTTAAATGCACATAAATAAAATTTTGGCCTGGCGTTGTGCCCCAGTGTCCAATTAACAAGGGTTTCACATGTGATAATTTTAGTGATTCTTTCAGCAGCGGATTATCGTAGAGATAAAGCTGGCCTACGGACAAATAATTAGCCGCACGCCAATAGGCATCTATTTTATGAAGCAGTTCTGGAGAGAGAGTTTTTGTTTTCATCATTATATTTTTTCCCATTCAGTGTGAAAACTACCTTTGGTGTCAATTCGTTCATAAGTATGTCCACCAAAGTAATCACGCTGAGCTTGAATCAGATTATTGGGTAGCCAAACGCTACGATAGGCATCGAAATAACTTAAAGAAACCATGAACCCCGGAATGGGGATCCCTAATTCAGCACCCTGACAAACGATCTGACGCAAATGTTCCTGCTGTGCCCCCAATTGTTGTGCGAAATGAGGATCAAGCAATAAATTAGGGAGATTATTTTTTGTCTGAAATGCCCCGCAGACCTCTTCTAATAATGCTGCACGAATGATGCAACCTCCTCGCCAAATGCGCGACACTGTTTCAAGATCGAGATCATATTTATATTCATCGGAAGCTATTTTCAACAGGGCCATACCTTGGGCATAAACGATCATCATTGCTGCAAAAAAGGCGTGATGTAGTTGAAGAAGAAATACATCGAGATCAAGCCTAGGCCGTGGCAATGACTTTTGATATATTTTGCTTGCTTGCTCACGCTCCGTGATAAATGCCGATAAGTCTCGCATGGAAACGGCCAAATCAATTGTTGGCGTTGGAACATGTAAGTCCATCGCGCTTTGCGAAGTCCATTTTCCGGTGCCCTTTTGTTTGGCCACTGATAAGATTTTATCGATTAATGATTGATTACTTTTATCATCTATTTTTCTAAAAATGTGGCTGGTAATTTCAAGCAAGTAACTATTGAGTTCGCCTTTATTCCATTCACTGTATACATGACTCAGTTGATTGTTGTCCAAACCCAACCCTTGCTTCATCAAATCATACGTTTCGGAAATGAGCTGCATAATGCCATACTCAATACCGTTATGAACCATTTTTACAAAATGGCCAACTGAACCAGAACCGAGATAAGCCACACACGGCTCATGATTAATTTTAGCCGCCACCGCTTCAAATACTTTCTGAACACGCTGATACGCTTCTTTAGGACCACCCGGCATAATACTAGGCCCGTGACGTGCGCCTTCTTCACCGCCAGAAATACCTACACCGAGAAATTGAATACCTTGCTTTGCCAAGTTACTCACACGAATATCTGTGTCTTTAAAATAGGAATTACCTGCATCAATAATGAGATCATCGGGCTCGAGGTAGGGCAACAGCGACGTGATCACGTCATCAACGGGAGCACCAGCAGGAACAAGCATCATGATTGCACGAGGGCGGCGTAATAATCCAATAAATGCTCGGATTTCATCCGCACCGTACACATCACGTTCTTGCGATTCCTCACGTAAATTTTTAACCTTAATTGGATCCCTGTCATAACCAGCAACAGAGAAACCGTGATCGGCCATATTTAATAACAAATTTCGTCCCATGGTCCCCAAGCCAACCATGCCAATTTCGCATTGTGGTTTATCATTCACCCTATTTTTTCCTTGTTGTAAAAAGCACACACTTAAGCTAATTATGCCTATTTATCTGAAATTTTGTTTTCAGAGGAAATAGATGTTTTTCTACAACAACTACTAAGAACAAGGTTATAAATCCACGCAGCGATAATTCCGAATATAAAACCATCAGCAAACCCCCAGAGACCACCGAATAACCCGCCAATGAAGCTTGGGGCATACCCGTAGAAAACATGAGCAATGTCAGTGATTAATGGCGTACCATAACCACAAACCCAGGCAATCCACGCAAATAGCAACATATATATCCCTTCTGCCAGACCAATAGCAAGACCAAAAGCACAAACACTCAGTTTGCTCTTACCTGATTCGTTTTTACACATTATGATTTCCTACCTCCTGAATCAAAAAATCCTCGCTGTTTATACCCGAAAACTCATTCGTTTCGGGCATATTATAGATGATAATTAGCTTTACTGCCTGTTGCCAAGCATAATCAAACGCATAAAGCATGAATATCTTAACCATTTGATGAGTATAAACTATGATATACTGAGAAAGGAAAATAATAATAGATAAACTGCTGTCAGATAACGTCGTATGTCTGGGATGAGAGAATACTTGATAATTTAGGATAATCATGTTTATTAAGTTGAAAAGGTTAATTTATAATAGAACTATATCAACACTCATTATTTCATTTATTATTGGAGCTCTAGCAAGTATAAGTGCACTTATATTTCGTGGATTAGTGGCTTCTCTTCATAATTTATTATTTTCAGGCCATTTAGGTTTTGTATATAACAATAGCTTTCATACTGCTCCTAGCATTTGGGGGTTAGGTGTGATACTCATTCCTGCTATTGGAGGCTTAATTGTCATTGGGATCATTGAAAATTTTGCATATGATGAAAGAGGATTGAGTGTCCCGGAAATAATGTATAAAACACGACATCAAAATCAAAAAATTCATCCTAGGGTAGCTCTGGCAAAAACATTGGCAGCCGCTATATCAATTGGCTCGGGCGCATCAGTAGGACAAGAAGGTCCCGTTGTGCAAATAAGTGCTGCGCTGAGTTCTTTTATAGGTGAAATTATTACTTTAACGGCAGAGCAAAGAACCCTTTTAATTGCTGCTGGTGCTGCAGCTGGCACGGCAGCCATTTTTAATGCACCTTTAGCCGGCATTGCGTTTGCCATCGAATTATTGTTGACATCGATTAATGTTTTAACCATCATATCAATTACCACTGCGGCAATCGTCGCTGCGGGCATTAACTATTTTTTGGTAGGTAACGCCTCCCTTTTTGTAATGCCCACCATGCATTATATGGATAATTATCGCACACTATTAATTCACTTATTTTTATTTGTTTTTTTTGGAATAGTGCTTGGTGTCATTTCAGCATTATTTATCCGTTCAGTATATTGGTTTGAAGATATGTTCAGTTTTCTTTTTAAAAATCGCTATTTACGTCATATCATTGGGATGCTTCTTTTAGGCATCATGTTATATGCCTTTATGCAATTATCTGGGCATTATTATATTGAAGGTATCGGGTATACCACGATTCAAGACTGTTTAAATTCATTAATAACAAATCCATGGTTATTACTATTCTTATTCTCAGGTAAGTTGTTGGCAACATGCTTATCATTGGGCACAGGTGCTTCAGGTGGGATTTTCTCTCCAGCTTTATTTTTGGGTGCAATATTAGGCACTCTTTTTGGATTGGCCTCTCATTATTATTTTCCAGCATTTCCTATTAATCCCGCATTATTCATCATCATTGGAATGGCAGGAATCGTGGGCAGCACAACGGGTGCCGTTGTAACGGCAATCTTACTGGTATTAGAAATGACGGGAGATTATCATGCTGCTTTTCCGTTGATCATAACAACCGTCATTGCTTATGTTGTTCGCAAAAAAATATGTCGAGAAAGTGTTTATACACTAAAGCTGTTTAGACGAGGAATTATTTTTCATTAATCTATCCCCAAAGCGAATGAGTTTTCGGGTTTTATTTCTCCATAATGTTTTGATGGAAGCTGCTTTTAGATTAAAGTATCGTTAACCACGCTCTGAGCCTCTACAACAATGTGCTGTAAATGATCTTCTCCCTTAAAACTCTCTGCATAAATTTTGTAGATATCTTCTGTTCCAGAAGGACGTATTGCAAACCAGCCACTTGGGGCGATGACTTTTAAACCCCCAATCGGCGCATTGTTGCCAGGTGCCTGCGTCAGTATAGTCTGGACTGTCTCACCCGCCAGCTCAAGCGGAATTTGCTGCGGTGAAAGGTTTTTCAGCGCATTTTTTTGCGTTGGTGTTGTTGGCACATCAATACGTTCATAAGTAGACACGCCAAATTCACGCTCCAACTCATGATAAAGCTCGCCTGGGTCACGTCCCATTCGTGCAGTGATTTCTGCTGCCAATAAGGCGGGGACAATGCCATCTTTATCTGTCGTCCAAACGTGACCATCAAGACGAAGAAAAGAAGCTCCTGCGCTTTCTTCTCCTCCAAAACCCAATGAACCCTCGAGCAAGCCTTTTCCAAACCATTTGAAACCTACAGGCACTTCATAGAGTTTGCGGCCCAGCTTTGCAGTGATGCGATCAATCATCTGACTGCTAACAATGGTTTTGCCAATGGCCGCTGATGGGTTCCACTTTGGACGATGTTGAAAAAGGTAAAAAATAGCGACGCAAAGATAATGATTGGGCGGTATGAGGCCGCTACTGCGTGTGATGATACCGTGTCGATCATAATCGGTGTCGCAAGCCACGGTAATATCAAAGCGATCTTTTTGTTCGATAATGCTTTCCATCGCATAGGATGAAGAAGGATCCATACGAATTTGGCCATCCCAATCGACTGTCATAAAACGGAAAGTCGGATCGACAATCTCATTCACAAGGGTGATATTCAAACCGTAGTTCTCGGCAATAGGTCCCCAATAGTGCGTTCCTGCGCCGCCGAGTGGATCAACACCAATGCGAATATTAAGATCACGCATGACCTGCATATCGAGCACCTTGCCCAGATCATTTACATAGGGGTTGAGATAATCATAGGAATGCGTGGTAGCCGCGCGAAGTGCTCGCTCGAAGGGAATTCTTTTTACGCCGTTGAGATGAGACTCGAGAAACTCATTGGCCTTGGTCTCGATCCACTGCGTTATGCTTGTATCCGCAGGGCCTCCATGAGGTGGATTGTACTTAAAACCACCATCTTTTGGAGGATTATGCGAGGGCGTGATGACAATACCATCTGCATACCCAGCATCACGACCATGATTATAAGAGAGGATTGCATGAGAAATCACAGGTGTTGGCGTATATTCACCCTGTTTGGCGATCATGACGTCTATCCCATTGGCGGCTAATACTTCAAGTGCACTGGCAAACGCGGGCACTGATAGCGCATGCGTGTCTATGCCAAGAAATAATGGGCCATTAATCGTATGCTGTTGGCGGTAGAGAACAATCGCCTGCGTGATTGCCAAGATATGCCATTCATTAAATGTTTTTTCGAAGGCAGAACCTCGATGTCCTGAGGTACCGAATAAAACACGTTGCCCTTTTATTCCAGGATCGGGCACTTCTGTGAAGTAGGCGGTGATGAGTTTGGGTATAGAGGTCAACAACTCAGGTGGTATGAGTTTCCCTGCCAAGGGCGATATCCTCTTCGAGGTTGATTGAGATTGGATCATTTTACGCCTTCATTTCCAAAAAAACACATATACTGTATGGGAGATAAGGCAAAGTATAGTCCAAATGGATTTTGATGATGAAAAAACCTCACAATCGTGTCAATCCAGAAAGTTCTGGGTTGAAACCACCCACCAATCCCTGCGTGTTAGTGATTTTGGGAATTGCAGGAGATTTGACCAAACGCCTCTTGTTTCCAGCTCTTTGCAATTTAAGCAGCAGGGGATTATTGGATGAAAATTTTTGTATTGTCGGCATTGCCGTGGAAGAGTACACAACCCGAACTTTTCGAACACAAATGGTAAAAGATGTGCAACAATTTGTGACTGATCCTGCTGCTAAAAAATGTGGTCTTGAGTTAATCAATCAGGTTTATTATATCTCTGGCGATTTTAGTGATCAAAAAACGTATGTCGAGTTAAGCAACACGCTGAAAAAACTTGAAATCAAGAAAGTGAGCAAAAATTATTTGTTTTATTTTGCAGCTCCACCTGAATTTATTGGAACGATTGCGACAAGATTGAAAAAAGAAAAGCTGCTGATTGAAAAAAAAGACAGTTATTTCAGGCGAATTATTGTTGAAAAACCATTTGGATATAATCTAGCTTCGGCAAAAAAATTGAATCTTGAATTACTCACGTATGTCGAGGAACAACAAATCTTTCGTATCGATCACTTTTTAGGCAAAGAGACCGTGCAGAATCTGCTTGCCTTTCGTTTTTCGAATGGTATTTTTGAGCCTATTTGGAATCGTCGTTATATTGATCATGTTCAAATTACTGTTGCGGAAACTTTAGGTGTTGAGTTACGAGGTGCTTATTATGAGCGTGCGGGTGCGTTGCGCGATATGGTACCGAATCATATCCTGCAACTGTTAAGTTTGATCACCATGGAGCCTCCAGTCGCATTTTCTGCCGAATACATTCAAGATGAAAAATCGAAGGTTCTGCATGCTATAGAGGTATTTACGCCAGAACAAGTTTTACATCAAGCTGTGCGCGGTCAGTATGCATCTGGTAAAATTAAGGCTGCTCATGTGCCAGGCTATCGAGCAGAAAAAAACGTCCACCCTGAGTCATTGACGGAAACTTATGTGGCTTTAAAAATGTTGTTGAATAATTGGCGTTGGTTGCACGTGCCCTTTTATTTACGAACGGGAAAACGTTTACAGGCTCGTTCCTCAGAAATAATCATTCAATTTAAATCAGAACCCGCTATTTTGTTTGGCGGTGCAGGGCAAAATGTGATGCCCAATTTATTGCGGATAAAAATTCAACCGGACGAAGGAATTTCGCTTCGGTTTAACGCAAAAATTCCTGGACAATCGTTGCAACTTGGGCAGGTCAATATGAGTTTTAAGTATAGTGATTATTTTGGTATTGAACCACGCACCGGTTATGAAACTGTTTTATACGATTGTATGAATGGTGATCATACCTTATTCGAGCGCGCAGAAATGGTGGAAACCGCTTGGGAGATCCTGCAACCTGTTTTAGATGTTTGGAGTGCTTTACCGCCGCGTGATTTTCCTAATTATGCGGCAGGAAGTTGGGGGCCCAAAGAAGCGGATGATTTGTTAAGGCAGGATGGTAGAGCATGGATTTGTGATGAATAATAAAATCATTAAATTATTTCAAAATTCTACGGATTTATTTCAGGCTGTGGTTGAAGATTTTGCTCAACGTGCTCATGCTACTATTGCCGTTAAAGGCGTGTTTACCGTCGTTCTTTTAGGTGGAAATACTGCTAAATTTTTTTTTGATAAATTAGCTGAGTGTAAAGAAAAAATCCCGTGGAGTCACATCAAGTTTTTCTTTGGTGATGAACGCTATGTTCCGTGTGGTCAGGAAGAAAGTAATTACTACATGGCCAAACAGCATTTATTCTCAAAAATTCCAGTTCCAGCAGAAAATATCTATCCAATTCCAACAGAGTTTAGTGATCCTAAAATAGCTGCCAAAACTTACGAAATGACATTGCGTAAAATATTTGAACTTAAAAACAATGAATTTCCCCGCTTTGATTTAGTTTATCTGGGGTTGGGAGAAGACGCGCATACAGCCTCACTCATGCCATTCAGTGATATTGTCATGTCTTATTCTAAACACAAAGACAAACATAAGAATGATCAGCTGGTTGCATCCCTGTGGGTTCCCGAGTTTAATATGCATCGAATCACCCTCACACCCGATGCAATTAATCAGAGTGCCGCGGTTTGTTTTTTGGTGACCGGCGAAAATAAAGCATCCGCAGTATGGCATTTGCTTGAGGGACCGTTTAATCCTCAGCAATATCCCGCACAATTGATTCAATGTGTGAATGAAAAAACGATTTGGTTTCTGGATAAAAAAGCTGCTGCAAAATTGAATGTATGAAAAGAACAACGAGCCATCATTAAGTGGATATCTTGTTGAACAATGCAACACCGTCCAAAAACATTTGTACAGCAATAACCGTTAAGACCATTCCCATTAATCGTTCTAGGGCCGTCAATCCTGGTTTACCGAGTAGATGACGCAGGGGTTCAGAAAAAAACAAAATAACAAAGCTAATTAAAGAAGCAATGATCAGTGCAAGAAAAATCCACCCTACCGATTCTGGATGACGACCTGCAATCAAAAGCAAGGTTGCAATGGTAGAAGGACCTGCAACTAAAGGAATCGCAAGGGGCACAATAAAGGGTTCCTCTTGTGATTCACGAATTTTTTCATCATGAGGAGGAAAAATCATCCGAATAGCAATTAGAAATAGAATGATTCCACCAGCAATACTCAGAGCCGGCATTGAGACCCCAAGACCTCTTAGAATTGCTTGGCCGAAAAATAAAAATAAACTTAAGATGATGAAGGCTATGGTGCATTCACGAATGATGACCCATCGACGACGTTTTGGCTCAATATGACGTAAAACCGTTAAGAAAATAGGAACATTGCCGAGCGGATCCATGACCAGAACAAGCATGACAACGAGCGTTACTAAAGATGCCATAGGTTACTCAATAATCATTTCGCGCATTTCAAAATCTGATTTGCTGACGCCGCAATCAGGGCAACACCAATCATCAGGAATTTGTTCCCATGTTGTTCCAGCGGCAATTCCTTCCTCAGGCATCCCCTCTGATTCTTTGTAAACAAACCCACAAACTAAACATTCCCAAACACGCATAAGGTTTACCCTTTAATTCAAAATAAAGGTATTATAGCATAATTGAACATAAAACGCGCGATTGCCCGAGGAGATTCGAATTAATCACTGGCACACCTATCATGCTAGCGCACCTGCAATCCCACAAGATCTTAAAATGCTCTTACTGGATCGTGGTTCGCTCACGCAACGGCTTCGGACTGCTTATCCTGATTTTGCCTTGCATCTTCAGAGTGAGGGCTGGGCTCGGCCCTCATGGTCAGAAGCAAAGCGATTGAATTGCTCTGAAAAATCAACGGGTTGGCTTCGGATTATTACATTGAATGGACACCAAACTCCCTTGATCTATGCACGTACCTTCATTCCACAAGAGACCTTAAAAAGTCAGGGTAGAACGCTCCAGCATTTGGGAACGCAATCCGTGGGCGATCTCCTCTTTGCCTATCAATCTCCTCAACGTGACCCGATTGAATATTCTTTGCTTTTGCCTGAACATCCTCTGTTTCGAGCCGCTGTTGAACATGTACAGGAAGAGCTTTCTCAGTTATGGGCCCGCCGATCGGTTTTGTATTTTCATGAACACCCACTCTTGGTGACGGAGGTTTTTTTGCCATCGGTCCTAAGAGTCGGTATGGTTAAAAAAAGGAATTAGTGTTTTTTAGGCGAGAGAGTATACAAAAACCCTTGAGAGCCTGTCCTCAAACTAACTTTATAAAGCTAGCTTGGGGACAGGCTCTTGGGTTTACCACGAGCGTCCTTGTCACACCACAAGACTTCCTTGTAACGTCCATGTTGGCCTCATCCATAAAGCCACTCCCGCGTTCAATCACTGAACATGTTGCAAGAATAGCTTATTCGTTGCTTCAGGTGTACTGTATCGGTTCAAACAACACATCGTTAGTCATTTTTAAAAAAATATATTTATCAAAGTATTAAAAAATTTCTTGCGTTCAATTTGGATAAAACCGTTCTTTTTTTAAACAAACCCAGCATTTTTTAAGTAAATTCGCACAAACAATTAGGAATTCTTCCCATGCTTGACACACTTGATTGTATAATCCTAAATTCGGTTTTCGGTTAGAAAAGATGTTGAACAATGATGGAGGATTTATGAGACTTATTTACCAAAATGCTAGCCCAGGACGCAGCGCAAGCGCACAATGGCCCACAACACACATAAAAATATCCTCCATACCCGGAAACTATTTGCGTAACACTCCTCCACAATTACCTGAAAAATCAGAACTCGAAACCGTTCGCCATTTTACAAATTTATCGGCAAAGAATTTTGCAATCGATAAACAATTCTACCCGCTGGGTTCTTGTACGATGAAATATAACCCCCGTGGCGTTCACCATGCTGCTTCATTTCGCGAATTTTTGGGGCGTCACCCCTTGGCCAGTTTGCGACACAGCCAAGGGTATTTAAAATGCGCTTTCGAACTTCAAGAGATTTTAAAAGAAGTCACAGGCATGAAAGCTGTTTCGTTAACGCCGATGGCGGGTGCGCAAGGTGAATTTGCGGGTGTCGCGATGATTCGCGCCTATCACCAAGAACGTGGCGATCATCAACGTGATGAAATCTTAGTACCTGATGCGGCTCATGGCACCAACCCAGCTTCTGCTGTGATGTGTGGTTATAAAGTACGTGAAATTCCAACGAATGCAGAAGGCGATGTCGATCTTGATGCCTTAAAGGAAAGTGTGGGTCCACAAACGGCGGGAATTATGTTAACAAATCCCTCAACACTGGGTGTGTTCGAACGCAAAATCACCGAGATCGCGGCCATCATTCATCGCGCTGGTGGTTTACTTTATTATGATGGCGCAAACTTAAATGCCATCCTCGGTAAAGTACGGCCTGGCGACATGGGTTTTGATGTGATCCACATGAATTTACATAAAACCTTTGCGACACCGCATGGCGGCGGCGGACCTGGTTGTGGTCCTGTCGGTGTCAGCGAGCGGTTACAACCGTATTTGCCTATTCCTACTGTCGCAAAACGCGGTAATGAATATGTTTGGTTGACAGAAAAAGATTGTCCTAAATCCATTGGTCGCCTTTCAACATTTATGGGTAATGCCGGGATCATTCTTCGTGCTTATGCTTATGCACGTTTTCTCGGACGGGAAGGGATGCATCGCGTTTCTGAATTTGCAACACTCAACGCCAATTATTTAATGGTACGCTTACAAAAATTAGGTTTCGAACTTGCATTTCCACAACGACGCGCAAGTCATGAATTTATTATTACGTTAAAACGTGAATCAAAAGAATATGGTGTTAATGCCATGGATTTTGCAAAACGATTATTGGATTTTGGCTTCCATGCACCTACTACATATTTTCCATTATTGGTTCCAGAATGTTTATTGATTGAACCCACCGAAACTGAAAGTAAGGAAGAACTCGATCGTTTCATCGACGCCATGGCCGCGATCTGCGAAGAAGCGAAGAATAATCCTGAAAAACTCAAACAAGCACCGATCACACAACCCGTTCGCCGTTTAGATGATGTGAAAGCCAACCGCGAACTTGATTTGATCTGGCGCAAGTCGGCCGATAAGATTGACCAATGATTTGACAGATTGACGGAAAAATGTCATGCTTCAACGCTCAAAGCGCTGAGTATATGCTCCCTTCGTCTAGTGGCCTAGGACACCGCCCTCTCACGGCGTAAACACGGGTTCGACTCCCGTAGGGAGTACCAATATTTTCAACAGGTTACCATTAACCTATCGGTAACATCGCTTGCTAAGTTCGCTGTGGCTTCAGGCAAATGAAAAGATGTTAACGATCACCAAATACTGGAAAATTTTGTTTTGACTGCTACTATATTGACTTAATTACTCATTATTATTAAGCTGCAAACCAAATCAAATATTTTAATTTCTAATAGTGGTAGATAAATGGACAAAGTAAAAGCAACTTCTTCAAAACATATTGAATATACATCAAATTTTCTTAAAAACGTCATTTTTCGGCTTGATTTTAATGAGTTAAATGAACTAAAAAATGATGTTGAACCTAAGTTTACCAAAACTATATCTAATAAATATAATGCTCCCATTCAAAATACTATTAAAGAACTTGAAGTTTCTCTTTCTTCTGATGGAGAAAAAATTCTAAAAGAAAAAACAAGTTGGGTATGGCAATACATACACAAAAATTGCAGTGACAAGAGCGTATCACTGCAAAAAAATGCTTTTATTTTTGAATGCCGTAATAGTGAATACAAGAACTTTATTACATTTAGAGATGACGTTGAATATATTCTCTCTAAATTTCTAGATAATTATTCAGTAAGTCAATTTACTAGGATGGGATTAAGATATATTAATGAAATTTTTATCCCAGAAAAAAGCCCCTTAGATTGGGATGGTTTTATAAGTCCTGATCTCTGTAAAGCGATAAAGGCAGGAATTACTAAATCTGGCATTACCAGTTCGTTTTTACCAGTAAGATCAATGCACCAATTACAAGTTAAGAATGATGAAATAACTATTATGTTTAATTATGGTATTTTTAATAAAGATTATCCTAATCCTATAGCTAAACCAGAGTTAATTTTAGATTATGATTATTATATAAGCAGCTTACTTGATAAAAATGAAATTTTAGACAAATTAACGGACTTAAATTCACTTTCCAAACATATGTTTGAATCCAGTATAGAGAATGAATTAAGAAAACAAATGGGAGTTATAAATGGTTAAGCGTAATGAAAATGTAAAAAAAGAGAAAATAGAGTATGAGAGAAACTATTTTTCCACACCGAATACTTCCTTGGATAAGCAAAGACAAGTGGCTAACTATGATTCTTTCGATAAATCGAATGAACCTTATCAAAAATCTACAGCACGCGTTATTTTGAGGAAATATGTTATCAAATGAATGATGGTCGAGCATATTTCAAAAATGATCGAGATCGTATCCATCAAGGAGATATTTTTTCGGGTGTAACATTTGTTGAAAACGCTACAACTAGTGACTCTATACTCACTATAGCAGAAAGAAAATTACCATATGCAGTCGTGTTATCGCAAGATTGCGATTTACTACAAGATTTTAAAGGTCGAGAAGAAGGTAAGCACGATAAATATTTACCCTCTATAATGATATCTCCAGCATATCCAGCAGAAATCCTTAGATCAGGAAACCATTTAGAAGATTATTCTCAAAGCTTTAACACGGACAGCTTTAAGCAATTAAGGCAAAATAATAATGGTAGATACCATTTTATTCATTCAGATGACAGTTTGAATGTTCCAGAACTTGTAATTGATTTTAAGCATTATTTTACAATCCCTCGTGCCGTAGCATATTCAGTTATGTTTTCAGGTTATATAGTCACCATTGCATATCTATTTAGAGAAAATTTATCATTAAGGTTCTGTAATTATTTAAGCAGAATTGGTTTGCCCGACACGGACGAAGAATAAAACGTGTCGTTGTTCTTACAATTCTTTCAATATAAATAAAGTTTCAACCAAAGTCCTCCAACATCCCTTCTGTTTTGATTGCGCTTATAATGGCTGACTCTATCCAGTTATTAATACTGGTGTGATGTTGATGGGCGATCAGATCGACTTGTTTATGTAACGCTGGTTTCAAACGTAGGTTAAATTTCCCAGAATACGGCTTTTCTGGGCTTTCACCGCGCTCGGAACAAAACTCAAGGTAATCTTCCACAGAGTCAATGAATGCTTGTTTCAGCTCTTCAGCTGTTGTGCCTTGGAAAGTGATCACATCACGCGTGTTGATTACATCTCCATGAAAGATGAGCGCTTCATCATCAAATTTAACTGCACCAATGTAACCTTTATGGACTAACATATCGGGCCTCTTTTAAAAATTTACGCACTGAAATAACAGCACCTTTGTCTGTTTCTTTCTGGGGGTGGGGGCGATGGAACACAGCTCGCGCATCTTTCAAAGCCACTCGAACCCGTGATCCACTCCCCTCTGTTATTTCAGCACCTAGCGTTTCAAACAGAGACTCAATATCCTTCCAAATAATGCCCGCTTGTACAGGATTATGGAAGATTCGCTTGAGTGTTTCTCTGTGCTTACTGTTCATTATAGCATAGTACCACTAAATAGTACCGAATTCAACAAAAAGTTTTTATGAAAGAGCGTTCTGGTTATACTCAATTCGATGGTTGTCTTTGGTGGTCTTTCATTCGCCCTTGTGTCGCCCTCAAGATTTCGATATTCCATGAGTATGTAATCAACGCATCGTTTTTGCTATTATTACAATGCACATGACCAAGATAACCATCCAGTCTTTCCCGAGATAAAATCACGGCCAATTCATCAAAAATATGAATTTGCTTTTCTACTGGGTTTGTCATATAATTTACTCACAGTCCCTGGGCAACTCTTCCCCCTAAGAAATTAGGGGTAGAATCCGGGGTTTTTATTTTCTAACACCTTAATTTAAAACGATTTTTTGGGCTGATTTCAAACATAAGTTAGATTTCCCAGAATATGGCTTCTCTGGACTCTCGTTACGTTCCATACAAAACTCAAGGTCATTCTTCCACAGAGTCAATGAACGCTTGTTTCAGCTCTTCAGCTCTTCGGCTATTGTGCCTTGGAGGGTGATCACATCCTGTAAAAGATGAGTGCTTCATCATCGAATTTAAATGCACCAATTTAATCTTTACAGATTAACATATCAGTGCTCTTTTTTAAAAATTTATGGTTGAGAAATTTTTAAAAAGAGATTAGGATAAATCCTGAGCGTGAAG
>JAKBBU010000030.1 GCA_021808365.1 Pseudomonadota bacterium | reverse complement strand
GATGAGGCGCACTCAGCGGATACCAATCAGGTTGTCCTGACATGTAAGCAGGTTCTGAAAGATCCAGCGCATTTTGTGGATTCTGTTTAGGGGTGGTACAACCCACTAACCCTAAAGAGAGCGCAGCAACTGCAGCTCCCACAACGATTGCGATTTGTTTTTTCATTATCATATCTCCATTTGTGTACACAAACTGATCTCTAAATCAAACAAAGACGTTGTTTAGAGTTCCCTCTCTCGAGTCAAATTCCACTACTTTTCATGAAAGCAGCAGACCTTAGAGAGAGTATGGCTATTTTTTCTACGAGATCAAGTACAAAATCATTTTTTTGATTTAACATTTGTTTATGATCTATTTTTTATTTAGAAGTAAGTTATGAAATCACAAAAAATGACAAAAAAAACCAAATGGTTGAGTTGCTTGAATCCCCCATCGCGCAATGTTCAGCGGAAACCGCTGTGGTTAGTTTGTATTTTTTTTCTCGTATTTTTTCCTTTTTTATCTCAGGCCGAAGTTTCATCACTGAGCTATACACCGGGTGATCGCTATGCGCAAGTGGTCGCGCTTCAACATCAGGCTGAGATTGGAGATGTTTCTGCCATGCTGCAGCTTGCCCATCTTTATGCGCAAGGAAATACATTGGTTTCAAGAGATGATGCACAAGCTGCCAAATGGTTTGCCTTAGCTGCTGCAAAGGGAGATGCAGGTGCACAATTGGCGATCGGTATGCGGTATGCGCAGGGATTAGGTGTTGCAAAAAATTTTCAGAAAGCAGTTGGGTTTTATCAAGCAGGGGCTGATCAAAAAAATGCCATGGCGGAATTCTTGTTGGGACAAGCTTATGATCAAGGGATGGGGCTTGTTCAAAATCATAAAGAGGCTGCAAGGTGGTATATGCTTGCAGCCAACCAAGGGGTTCGAAAAGCACAATATGATTTAGCGAATTTATATCAAACGGGGCAGGGCATTAATCAAAGCGTCGATCAAGCGATCAAGTGGTATTCCAAAGCGGCAACTTTGGGTGATGCGAATGCAGCATTTAACTTAGCGTGGATCTACGAATTGGGTCAAGGGGTGTCGAAAAATCCTAAGAAAGCGGTGACTTGGTTTAGCATGGCCGCCCAATTAGGTGATCCACAGGCTCAATTGATCATGGGTGACCGTTATGCTCAAGGGAATGGGGTCACGCAGAATGATGTTCAAGCTGCACAATATTATCAGCAAGCCGCTAATCAAGGTTTACCTATGGCTGAATATCGATTGGGGTTGGCCTATTTAAAGGGGCGAGGTGTTTCTGCCGATCCAAAACAAGCGTATGCCTGGCTTCTTAAAGCCGCACAGCAACAGGCTCAAGCGCAATATGAATTAGGGGTGATGTTTGCTCAGGGCCAGGTGGTTCCTCAAGATTTTGCAAAAGCTGCGCGTTGGTATTTATCGGCGGCCAATCAGGGGCTTGCAAGTGCTCAGCTCAATTTAGGCTATCTTTATCAAACAGGTCGAGGTGTTCCTATCGATCATCAGGCTGCTGCGAATTGGTTTTACCAGGCGGCCATGCAGGGTAATCCAGAGGCTCAGCGTAATTTAGCGATTTGTTATGCAAAAGGGATTGGAGTTGTTCATGATCCAGAGCGTGCTTATGCTTGGTATATATTGGCTATGAAGGGCGGGGTAGAGGTCAATCAAGATTTAGCGATGCTGCGTGCGAGCATGAGCCTGGATCAGGTTCAGGAAGGGGAAATGATGGCGACGAGTTATGGAGAGCAGATTGTATCGACATCGTCGAAGGGTTCCTAAATTTTTGACATGGCCCTTGTTATCGGTATAATCCAGGGTCTGTGGATTTTTGCTTACCTGAAGCGAAATCCACAAACCCGAAGCTCTAAGCGAAAGTGGCGGAATTGGTAGACGCACAGGATTTAGGTTCCTGCGGGGCAACCCGTGAGAGTTCGAGTCTCTCCTTTCGCATTCTTTTTTGAATTTAAATTATTTTCTCCAAGGTGAAAAAATGCAGATCACAGTTGAAATAACCAGCCAATTAGGCCGCCGTTTACGCGTCGAAATTCCTGAGGAGAAAGTCCTTGCTGCTGTTGATAAGCGGATCGATGAAATTGCACGTACAGCACGCATTGACGGATTTCGGCCCGGTAAAGTGCCAAAGAATGTTGTAAGGCAGCGTTTTGGTAAACCCGCTCGTCAAGAAGCGGTTGCAAATTTGATTCAAGAAAGCATGGAAGAAGCCATCAAGACAGAGCGCTTATTTCCAGCCGCCATGCCCACACTTGAAGAATTACCGGCAGAAACAGGTCCTTTAAAATACACTGCTTTGTTTGAAGTTTATCCTGAAATTGATTTTGTGGGCTTAAGTGGCGCAAATTTCGAAAAAGAAGTATCTGACATTAAAGAGTCAGACGTTGATTTGGTCATCGAAAAAATGCGAACTCAGCGTACCGAATGGGTCGAAGTTCAACGCCCGGCACAAAAGAGGGATCAAGTTGAGGTGTCATTTGAGGGTCGCCTTGAGGGTGAGCTTTTTGAAGGCGGCACTGCCAAAGATTTCCGTTTTGTGATCGGTGAAGGCCGTATGCTCAAAGATTTTGAAGATGGTGCGATCGGCGCAGCGCCGGGCGAAACACGCGAAATCAATGTGGCTTTCCCAGAAGATTATCAACAAGAAACACTCAAAGGAAAAACGGCACAATTTAAACTTGAGATTCACAAAGTTTTTGAACCTAAATTGCCGGAACTCAATGATGATTTCCCGGCTTTATTCGATGTCAAAAAAGGTGGCATGGAACAACTCCGTAAAGAAGTCCGCGAGAATATGGGGCGTGAATTACAACAGCGCGTTACCTCACGTTTGCGTGAAAATATTCTGAACAAACTGCTCGAGCTCAATGTTTTTGATGTGCCTAAGGCGACTGTAAGTGAACAAATATTAGACGAAAAACGCGCGTTTTTAAGTCAATTGATGGGTGGTCGACAAGCTATTAAGCCTGAGTTTTTATCGCTCGTGCCGGATGAGCAATTTCAAGATAAAGCGTTGCGTCGTGTCAGAACAGGGCTTTTATTTGCACATTTGATTGAAAAGCAAAATATCACGGTGGATCCTGAAAAAGTTCGTAAAAAAGTCAAGGAAATTACCGCTGTCTATGATAACCAAGATGAGATGATTTCTTGGTTTTATTCCCAGAAGAGAGAACTTGAGCATATCGAAAACATTGTGTTGGAAGAACAAGTGATCGAGTTCTTGCTTAAAGATGCGGTTGTAACTGAGAAACAGATCAGCTATGTTGAATTGATGGGGATTGAGTAGGTTAGAATGACAACATATTTTTTAGAACTTAGGAAATAAAATGAACAGCAAAGCGCTTTATGATATGGCCCCTGACTATTTTACAAACCAACTTGTCCCTATGGTTGTTGAACAAACCTCGCGGGGTGAACGGGCTTACGACATCTTCTCGCGCCTTTTAAAAGATCGTGTCGTCTTCCTATCGGGTCCTGTTGAAGATCAAATTTCCACCTTAATCGTCGCCCAACTTCTATTTCTAGAATCCGAAAATCCTGATAAAGACATCCACTTCTACATCAACTCACCAGGCGGTTCAGTGACAGCAGGCATGGCCATGTATGACACGATGCAATTCATCAAGCCTGAAGTGAGCACCATCTGCCTCGGTATGGCGGCCAGCTTTGGAGCCGTTCTACTGACCGCAGGCCAAAAAGGGAAGCGTTTTATTCTCCCAAATGCCCGAACGATGATTCACCAACCGATAGGTGGGTTCCAAGGTCAAGCCACAGATATTCAAATTCATGCCCGAGAAGCCCAGATTGCCAAGGATGAGTTGAATAAGATCATTTCTCACCATACAGGTCAACCGTACGAACGGACTTGCCTGGACACCGAGCGCGATTTTTACCTCGGTGCACAAGAATCCGTAGACTACGGACTGGTTGATCAAGTCATCACTTCCCGCGCCGCCCTCAAAAAAGAAGGTCATGAAAAGAAAAAAGATTAAAAAACAATTAGTTATATTTTTGAACCTTTTTTCTTCAGATTTTCGAGGCCCCATTGAAAAATACCAAACAAGCACCATCTATACTTAAATTATAGGCTCAGCTTAATGCGCTGATCTACGTTTTACTCCTAATGAGGTAGTCCAATGAGCAACAAAGGTCAAACGGGTGGCGATGGAAAGGATAATGCCCTCCATTGTTCATTTTGCGGCAAAAGCCAGCACGAAGTGCGAAAGCTCATTGCAGGCCCCTCTGTATTTGTCTGTGACGAATGTGTAGAACTGTGCAATGACATCATTCGTGATGAAATTAAACAAGATACGGTGAACAAAGAAGCCCCCGCGCGCCTGCCTACCCCCAAGGAGATTAAGGAAGGTTTAGATCAATACGTGATCGGTCAAGAACGGCCTAAAAAAATTCTTTCTGTGGCTGTTCATAACCATTACAAGCGGATGCAAACGCAAGCGGATGACGATGAAGTCGAGTTAAGTAAGAGTAATATTCTTCTGATTGGGCCAACGGGCAGCGGTAAAACTCTTTTAGCTCAAACTCTTGCACGGACTCTTGACGTTCCCTTTGCTATGGCGGATGCGACCACACTGACTGAAGCGGGCTATGTGGGAGAAGATGTTGAAAACATCGTTCAAAAATTACTTCAAGCCGCTAATTATGATGTGGCTCAAGCGCAACGCGGTATTATTTTTATCGATGAAGTGGACAAGATCGGTCGTAAATCCGAAAATCCTTCCGTAACACGCGATGTTTCCGGCGAGGGCGTGCAACAAGGATTATTAAAAATTATGGAAGGTGTAGTTTGTTCTGTACCTCCACAAGGTGGACGCAAACATCCACATCAAGAATATGTTCAAGTGGATACAAAAAATATTTTATTCATTTGTGGTGGTGCATTTGAAGGATTAGAAAAGATCATTGATCGACGTACTCATGAATCAGGTATTGGATTTACTGCAGAAATACGCAGTAAAGATAGATTGCGTAATTTAAGCCAAACCATCAGTCAAGTTGAACCTGAAGATCTTATTCACTATGGTTTAATTCCTGAATTTATTGGACGGTTACCGGTGATTTCTACCTTAGATGAATTAGATGAAACCATCTTGGTGCAAATTTTAAGTGAACCTAAAAATGCTTTGATCAAACAATATGAGCGATTGTTTGCAATGGAAGACGTTAAAATTGAATTTTCTAAAGATGCGCTCAAAGAAATGGCTAAGAAAGCGATGGAACGTAAAACAGGTGCGCGCGGATTGCGTTCAATTCTCGAGCACATGTTACTTGATACGATGTTTGATTTACCGACTTTAGACGATCTTGAAAAAGTGATCGTTGAAGCGTCGACGGTTCGCGGTGAAGCACCGCTGTTAGTTTATCGAAATATACCTCAAAAACGTACAGCAACAGATAAAGGATAAAGCAGTATGAGTGAGAAGAATCAATTTCCTGTATTACCTTTGCGTGACGTCGTTGTTTATCCACAAATGGTTATTCCTTTATTTGTAGGACGAACACGATCCATTCGTGCCATTGAAGTGGCGATGGAGGATGGACAGCAAATTTTTCTCGTTGCCCAAAAAGATTCGTCAGAAGCCTCACCACAGATTAGCGATCTGTATGAAGTGGGATGTTTGGCGAATATTTTGCAAATGCTTAAATTGCCTGATGGCAGTATGAAAGTTTTAGTTGAAGGGCTTGAAGCTCGCCGAGCAAAACGCTACTTTGAAGCTGACGATCATTTATTAGCTGAAATTGAACCGTTCATCGTTAAAGAAATCGATGAACGCGAAGCGGAGGTGCTTTCTCGTTCTCTCTTCACTCAATTTGAACAATACGTTAAGCTCAGCAAGAAAATTCCAGCTGAAATTTTAACAACGTTTTCAGCAATTCGTAATCCTCTGCGCTTGGTTGATACCATTGCAGCGCATATGACGCTGAGAATTACGGATAAACAAAAAATATTAGAAACCCCTAATTTAGCTGAACGTATCGAAAAATTAATGGGGATGATTGAGGCAGAAATTGATGTGCTTCAAGTTGAAAAGCGTGTGCGTGGTCGTGTCAAACGTCAAATGGAAAAAACGCAACGTGAATATTTCCTCAATGAACAGATGAAGGCGATTCAAGAAGAGTTAGGTGATAAAACAACTCTAGGTGAACTTGACGAACTGGCCAAGAAAATTGAAGCTATTGGTATGCCCAAGGAAGCCAAAGATAAAGCGTTGTCAGAATTAAATAAACTAAAAATGATGTCGCCGATGTCGGCTGAAGCCACGGTTTCAAGAAATTATTTAGATTGGATGGTGACTGTACCTTGGAATCAAGAAAGTGAAGTCAATTCGGATTTATCCAAGGCGGAAGAGTCACTGCGTGAAGATCATTATGGTCTTGAAAAAGTCAAAGAACATGTCATTGAACATTTAGCTGTTCAAACACGGGTTAAAAAACTCAAGGGCCCAATCCTTTGTTTAGTCGGGCCTCCTGGCGTGGGTAAAACTTCATTAGGGCAATCCATTGCGCGTGCAACAGGTCGTAAATTTGTGCGTATTTCCTTAGGCGGTGTTCGCGATGAAGCAGAAATTCGTGGGCATCGACGTACCTACATTGGTTCTTTACCTGGGAAAATTATTCAAAAACTCGCGAAAATTGGTGTTCGTAATCCACTTTTCTTGTTGGATGAAGTCGACAAAATGGCTATGGATTTTCGTGGGGATCCAGCTTCAGCGTTGTTGGAAGTTTTGGATCCTGAGCAAAATAACACCTTCAATGATCATTACCTTGAAGTTGATTTTGATCTCTCGGATGTGATGTTTGTGGCAACGGCCAATACTTTGAATATTCCACCTGCACTGTTGGATCGGATGGAAGTGATTCGGTTAGAAGGTTATACCGAAGATGAAAAATTACACATTGCACTCGAACATTTAGTGCCCAAACAAATTGAACTTAATGGTTTAAAAGAAGGGGAATTAACCATTGAGCCTGAAGTGATCCGCGATATCATTCGTTATTACACGCGTGAAGCGGGTGTTCGAAATCTTGAGCGTGCAATTTCGAAAATTTGCCGTAAAGTGGTGAAAACCTTACTGGGAAAAAAACGCCAGCGTCCACAAAAAGTGACTCCAAAAACTTTAGAGAAATACCTCGGTGTTCGTCGTTATCGTTACGGAAAAGCCGAAGAGAAAAGCCAAATTGGTCAAGTGACTGGATTAGCTTGGACAGAAGTTGGCGGTGAATTATTAACGATTGAAGCCGCCGCCGTGCCAGGCAAGGGTAAGTCCATTTACACGGGTCATCTGGGTGATGTGATGCAAGAGTCAATCCAAACGGCAATGACGGTTGTGCGCAGTCGCGCGAATTTATTAGGCATTAAACGGGATTTTTACGAAAAGCTCGATATTCATATTCACGTGCCCGAGGGTGCAACCCCCAAAGATGGCCCCAGTGCGGGGATTGGCATGTGTACAGCCATCGTGTCTGTTTTAACAGGTATTCCTGTTCGCCCCGATGTGGCGATGACCGGTGAGATCACGCTGCGTGGTGAAGTGTTGCCGATTGGTGGTTTAAAAGAAAAATTATTGGGAGCCCATCGCGGCGGTATTAAAACGGTTGTGATCCCTCAAGAGAACGAAAAAGATCTCAAGGAAATTCCGGATAATATTAAAAAGGATTTAAAAATTCACACCGTGCGTTGGATTGATCAAGTGCTGCATTTGGCTTTGGAACGTTATCCTAAGGCGATTCGTGAGGATTTGATTCCTTCTTTGCCGATGACAACATCGTTGGGTGAAGGGCAGCAGGGACGAAGGGCGCATTGAAAAGATATCGTCATTACTGTAAGGGTTACGTCATTCGTTGACTAATTAATCGCTCGCAATGACGATGCTTTTTTAATCCCCCAACAACTCCACTCTGTCCTTAAAATCCTCCAAACACTCTGGATTTACTAAAGCCGAAGTATTTTTAATTAGTCGTCCATGAACAATATCCCTGACTGCCAATTCTGCTAATTTACCATTGCGCGTGTAGGGCAGGGCAGGGACTTGAATGATTTTAGCAGGAACATGACGGGCGGTCGTATTTTCTCGAATGACTTTTTTTAAACGAAAAATCAAAGACTCGTCGAGTATCAACGGTGAACGCAACACCACAAATAAAATAATGCGCGTATCATTTTTCCAATCTTGCCCAATCGCCAAACTTTCTAACACTTCATCGCATTGTGAAACTTGGCGATAAATTTCTGCCGTACCGATGCGTATGCCACCGGGATTTAATGTGGCATCAGAACGACCATGAATGATCAACCCACCATGTTTAGTCAATTCTGCGCGATCGCCCTGCGACCACACGCCTGGAAATTGACTAAAATAAGCCGCTTGATACGCAATACCCTCAGGGTCATTCCAAAAATAAATCGGCATGCAAGGAAAAGGTGCTGTGCAAACTAACTCGCCTTGTTCTTGTTTAACCGATTGTCCTTCCTCATTAAAAATTTCGACGGCCATGCCAAGACCTCGACATTGCAACTCACCGCGATACACCGGTAAATTCGGGTTGCCCAGTGCAAAACAAGAAACAATATCGGTACCACCCGAAATTGAAGACAGGCGTAAGTCAGATTTTATATGCTCATAGACATAATCAAATTGCTCGGGCAATAGTGGAGAGCCTGTGGATAGAATGGTTTGAAGAGAAAGCAAATCATGTGTTTTTTTAGGGTTTAATTCATGCTTTTCAATGGCCGCTAAATATTTGGCGCTCGTACCGAAGATCGTGATTTTTTCACGATCAATGAGATCAAACAAACTTTCTTTTTTTGGAAAAAAAGGCGAGCCTTCATATAAAATCAAGGTTGAACCTACTGCCAGACCGCTGATTAACCAATGCCACATCATCCAAGAACAAGTGGTGAAATAAAAGAAAATATCGTTTGGCGATAAATTAGTGTGCAAAACGAGATCTTTTAAATGTTGGATCAACGTTCCACCGGTTCCATGGACAATACATTTAGGTAACCCCGTTGTTCCCGACGAATAGAGAATATAGAGTGGATGGTTAAATGGGAATTTTTCAAAGGTCAGCGGTTTTACAGGTGTTGCATTTAAATAGTTTTCTAAAAGAATTGCTTCTTTAGGCAAATTTGGCTTTTGATCTAAAAAAGGAACGATGATAATTTGATTTAAATAAGGTAGGGCGGCAATTAAAGCTTCAACTTTATCTAGGATTGAAATTCGTTTTCCATTGTAAACATAGCCATCTACAGTGACTAAGATGCTTGGCTGAATTTGTTCAAAGCGATCCAAGATCGCTTGTAATCCAAAGTCCGGCGAACAGCCTGACCATGTTGCTCCTAAACTTGTTGTTGCTAACATGGCGATGACGGTCTCAGGCAAATTGGGAAGAAGCCCCACCACGCGATCTTGGGGTTTGAGTTGTGAATACTGGAAGGCAGAAGCCCATTGTTCTACCTGTTCATATAACTCATCAAAACTTAACTGTCGCCGACACCCTCGCTCATCGCAATAAATGAGGGCGGGTTTTTTGCTACGATGGCGAAGGAGGTTTTCTGCAAAATTAAGTTCGCCATCTTTAAACCATTGGGCATTAAGCATTTGCTGTGGGTGAGTTAAAATAGTTGTGCCTGATGTTCCTTTAATTTCACAAAAATCCCAAACGGATTTCCAAAATAATTCGGGGTGTTTAATGGACCAGGTGTAGAGACTTTTGTCATCAAGGTGAATGCGATATCGTTCGGAAATTTTTTGAATAAATTGAGTGAGGTTGGAGTTTTTAATTTGGGTTTCAGAGGGTGTCCAGAGTGGATTTGTTTTCATGTTTTTCCTTTTTTATTCCTGGATCCCGGGTATTAAGTCGCTCTTAGCGCGAGTACGCGCTAAGAACGACTAAATCCCGGGATGGGAAGAGCATTATTTAATTCCTGGGATGATCATCCCAGGAATTAAATAATGCTCTTCCCACCTTTGAACGCGTTTCACGGTTCAATAATTCAGAAATAAAGCGACCGACACGCACAAGCGCCTTTAAATCAACCCCTGTTTCAATACCGAGGCCCTGTAATAAATACAACACATCTTCCGTTGCGACATTGCCCGTTGCACCTTTTGCATAGGGGCAACCACCCAGACCTGAAATACTACTGTCTACAATGGCAATGCCGCGTTCTAAGGCGGCATACACATTAGCCAAGGCTTGCCCATAGGTATCATGAAAGTGAACGGCGAGTTTTTCAAGAGGTGCTTTTTTATTGATATGTTCGATCAAGGTTAAAACACGATTCGGTGTGCCAACGCCGATGGTATCGCCGAGAGAAATTTCATGACAACCCATTTGAATCAGATGTTCAGTGAGTTTTGCGACGTTTTCGGGTGCAATTGGGCCTTCATAGGGGCAACCGATCACACAGGAAATATAGGCACGGATCCAAAGATTTTTTTGCTTGGCTTTTGAAATAACATCGGCATATCGATTCAAGCTTTCTTGAATGGAGCAATTGATATTTTTTTGTGAAAAGGTTTCTGAAGCGGAGCAAAAAATGGCAATTTCACTGACACCGGCTTCAAGGGCTTTGTCTAACCCTTGTACATTGGGAATGAGTACAGGGTAGTGAAGCTTGGGTTTGCGTGTAATACCGCTGTAAACTTCAAATTGGTCTCTTAATTGTGGGATCCATTTGGGTGAAACAAAACTTGTAACTTCGATGGTATTGAGTCCCGTTTCGGAGAGTTGATTAATAAAGACAATTTTTTTTTTAGTGGGAATGAAGATGGCTTCGTTTTGTAATCCATCTCTTGGACCTACTTCAACAATTTTGACAAATTTAGGTTTCATAGTTTTTCCTCCGCCGAAAAAGAAATCAATTCCTCTCCTTCTTTCACGAGATCACCGAGACCAAAATAAATCTCATCCACAATTCCAGTATAGGGCGCATAAAGCGTATGTTCAATCTTCATGGCTTCAATCACAATCAAGGGGGCGCCTTTCTCAATCTGCTCACCTTTTTTAACAGGCAGAGCAACAACGGTGCCGGGTAAAACAGCGTGAAATCGATGATCAGCATCAATTTCATCACTTTCTGAATGCACGCGATCATTGAGGTTGAGGGTATAATGTAAACCATCATGAATCAAAACCAGTTTGTTTTCATTTTCTTGGATTAGGGTTAGATGAAAATCTTGAATTCCAAGTGAAAGATTAAGTTCATAAGTTGAAGAAATCTTTTTTTTATTTAAGACTGGGTCCCCGCCTTCGCGGGGAACCCTGGATTCCCGCCTCCGCGGGAATGACGGGGAGAAAGTACCTTGAACTTCAATTTCACGATCCTCGATGCGAAATAAATAGCCGCCTGAAGTCACTCGATAATCAACTTTTCGCAGGATATTGCTATCTAAAAAATAAAGCGTTTGAAACGGTGAGGCATTCATCCGCCAAGCATTGATTTCAAACCAAGGAGAATAAATATCGTCGCTGATTTGCGCTTTTTGTTTTGAATATTCTTGCTCTTGAAAAAGCTTGAAAAAAGCAGCTGACGCTAAAATGAGATCGGGAACAGGTTCTGATTGAGGGATTAATTGAGATTGATGAGCTTGGATAAATCCTGTTGCACATTGGCCTTTCATGAAAGCCTCGTGGCTAACCAAACGCAGTAAAAACTCAATATTAGTCAGCAGGCCGACGAGTTGAATCTGTTTTAATGCATGAGTAAGTTGTTTAATCGCGCCTTCGCGATGTTCATCCCAAGCAATTAATTTTGCGATCATTGGATCATAATAAGAGCTGACTTCATCACCTTGAGTAATGCCCACATCAATGCGTAAATGTTCATTTTCTTCTGGCCAGCGAAGATGAGAAATGATACCTGTGGAAGGGCGAAAATCATGATGTGGATCTTCGGCATAAAGCCGCACTTCAATTGCATGGCCTCTTGATTGAATTTGTGTTTGTTGCAAGGGCAATGATTCCCCCGCAGCAATGCGTAGCTGCCATTCAACGAGATCTAAACCCGTAATCATTTCTGTCACAGGATGCTCAACTTGCAAGCGAGTATTCATTTCAATGAAATAAAAATCTTGTTCAGGAGTCACTAAAAACTCAACGGTACCTGCACCCACATAATTCACAGCGCGCGCTGCAGCAATGGCCATTGCACCCATTTGATGTCTTAGATCTAGAGAACAAGAAGAGGCCGGTGCTTCTTCGATGACTTTTTGATGTCGCCGTTGAATCGAGCAATCCCGTTCAAAAAGATGGACCGCTTGGCCGTGTTGATCGGCCATGATTTGTATTTCAATGTGTCTGGGGTTTTCAAGGTATTTTTCAAGTAAGAGTTCATCATCACCGAAACTGGCCATGGCTTCACGCCGTGCTGCATTTAATTGCTCTTCTAATTCGTGTTCATGGCGGACAATTTTCATGCCTTTTCCACCGCCACCGGCGCAGGGTTTAATTAAAAGAGGGTAACCGATATGTTTTGCGGCTTTTTGAAAGGATTGAAGATCTTGTTTACCTTCATAACCAGGGATCACAGGAACTTGGGCTTTACCGACAAGTATTTTTGCTGTGCTTTTTGATCCCATGGCGCGAATGGCTTGAGGTGAAGGGCCAATGAAGATGAGTTTATGTTTTGCACATTGTTCAGCAAATTCTGCATTTTCCGATAAAAAACCATAGCCAGGATGAATGGCTTGAGCGCCGCTGTTTAAGGCTGCTTGAATGATGGCATGAATATTGAGATAACTGTCTCGACTGGGTGCCGGGCCTATGGGATAGGATTCATCGGCCAGACGAACATGTAGGGCGTGTTCATCTACGGAGGAATAAACAGCAACAGTTGTGATATTTAATGTTTTTGCTGTTTTGATGATGCGGCATGCAATCTCGCCGCGATTGGCAATGAGAATTTTTTGAAACATATTAAAAGGTTCCTACACTTTGCCACAGCGTTAAAACTTTAGGCGGTGCTGCGGGCGCAGGTACTGGCTCGCCATTAGGTTGAGTATTGGATGTACCCGATGATTCTGGGTTTTCATTAATGACACTTGATGTTGAGTTTGTAGTCGACGATTCCGTGGATGATGATGTCGTTGGAGGTTCCGTACTTCCTGAGCCATTATCTGCCGTCGGTGCATCGGGATCAATACTATCTGTACCTACACCGGTTCGCATCAATAAAGTATAAACCACCAAGGTTTGTTCACCCATTTTAACGGTGGCCTGAACTAAGAAAAATTGACTTTGTACCGTTAATAAATTTGTCTCCACAGTCGCGTTGGCTAAATCTGAGCTGCCTTCGTACGCATTTAAATTAGCATAGGGGGATTGTTCGCGATCTTGTACAGCAAGTGCGGCGGCCGTTAATGAAAGATTTTGAGCAGTTGCAGCGAGCACCGGTGCGGCGGCTGTATTCACATTGATTTTTGAGTTTGTATTGGGTAGTGCAATGATATAGGGTGTGAGTGCGACATAGAGATCACGTGTCATTCCGTGTACGAGGCGTAATTCACTTGCGCTGCCCATGGGTGCATGCGGATTTTTATAAGGAGGATTTTCTTTGAGGTAGGTACCATCCCAATTTTTCAAGGCAAGTTTATTGGTATTTTGTACGGAATTGGGTTGTGGTCCTGCGACGAGGCCTGTTGTTTCTGCAGGTTGTGTTGTGGTTGAGGATGGTGCAGCTGGTTCAGAATTATCATCTGAGTTATCACTGCTTGCTGAACTTTCATCGATTGCTGGCGATAAAGAAGATGATGAGCTTGTTGCGGTTGAATTGGCCGAGGATGAATTAGGTGTTGCTGGATTGTTGGAAGTATTCGTTGGCAATTGGCCATTATTGGTTTGAGCCATTTGTTGCTGTTGAATCGCTTCGATCGAAGTGATCCATTGGTAGGTGGCTTGTGTGATGGCTTGTGCATCATCTTTTTTGATATCAGGTTTAACAAGCGTGATTAATCGAGTAAAAGCATCTTGTGCATCGGAATCACCGAGTGTATTTAAATTAAAAAAAGATTGGGCATCGAGGATTTCCCCTGTGATTGTTGCACCATTGATTTTTTGTTCGACTTTCATTGGAAAATGATCGATGAGCTGGGTTTGAGTAACATCGGGACTATTTTGTGCTTTAAGGTATTTTTTCGCATTTTTCAATAATTGTGCGCTGGCCCATTGGTTCACCGATTGCGCATAGAGATAGGCTTGTTCTGTGGTGAGAACTTGCTCGGTGCGCTTGATGCTGATTTCTTGCCGAAAAGCAATTGACGTTGCAAGCGTAGCGGCAATGGCCATGAACATAAGGGCCATGAGGAGCGCACTCCCTTTATATTTTCTCTTTAACCTGATAATTTTAATCATTTATGAAGGTGTCGTTGTGGATTGTGAATTAGCCTGTTGTGCTAGATCTTCGATTTTTTTCATATCGCCAGCATAAACAGGGACCACGAATGTGACTGTTCCCCAATTTTTAAGCATCATCGTGACTTGTATTCCACTCGGAAATTTGGGCCACTTGGGTTTTGGTGGTGCAGAATTATCAGAATTATCGGAGGTATCCGATTTAGGTTCTGGTGGTGGCCAAGTATCGTGTAATTGGCCTTTTGGATCGATGAATTCAAATTTTAAGGCTGAGACATCGGCTAAAATAACGCGGGTTGATGTTGTTGAAGTTGTTGTTTGCGAGGTTGGATCTAAAACAGACGAGGTTGTACGCGAAAGGCCACCGCCTGAGCCGTATTGCACCGATTGTAAGGTGCTGCGATGCAGTGCGCCAAGAGGATTAACATAGCCGGCACGGATAAAACTAAGAGAGCTGGAGCTGCCTTGAAAACTGCCACTATCAGAGCCACTACTGCGATCGATGATTTGGCTCAAGTCACGTCTTAAAATCACGGAGGCCATTTGTAGTTGGGAGAGTTGGGTCAATTTTGCATTGATGTGTGTGCGGTTGTTGGTGATGCTGTGAAAGCCCTCGAGTGTCATGACGGAGAGGACCGCCAGGATACAAAGGGCGATCATGACTTCGATGAGCGTGAATCCGGCTATTTTATATGCAGCGCAAAAGCAAAGCTTTTGCTTGCACTTAAGGGGTAGAACTGCGTCTCTCCCCCTTAAGAATCCCCCATTGCCTTGTTCAGCGGGATCCACTGGGGTAATTTTATTTTTTCGGATCATGAGAGTTTCCTAAACATAATTTATGTTTCTGTCTTAACAATAGCAACCGATCCATAAACAGTGGCGATTGGATCAGCATTTTGATCAGGACTGACAGTGACTTTTATGCTGTCTACCGCTTCATTTTCGGTGGTGTTAATGTCAGCAGTCCAATACCAGGTTTTGCCGAGCATCGTGGTTTGATCGTGGATGAGGCCAGGCATGGAGGTTGGAGTGAGTTTGAGTTGGATGGAGTAAATAACATTTTCTCCAACGAAGTTTGCAATAGTTTTATCTTGGATATAGCTGACATCGTGAATATTGATGACTTCTGCGCGAAGGACAGCGGTAAATGAGATGGCGATGATGGCAAGTGCGACGAGGACTTCAAGTAAGGTGAATCCTTTACTATTTTTTATATTTTTAAGTTGATTATTTCGCATGTTGGCCTTCCTCTGCAGGAGCTGTTGTGGGTGCAGTATTATTTTTTTCGCCAAGGCGTTCGAGGGTGATATTGCCGTCGGAGCTGCCGGTGATGAGGAAGAGAGGGGGGCTGCTGCCAATGGAGAGTGTCATTTTAAACGCAGTGATGTCGCCGCTGGAATACATGATGATTTGTGGGCGGATGAGGGTATCGTGTGTGGCAATGACCTCTGTTTGATTTTCTGGAGTTGTAATTTTTAGTTTAAAACTGGTTGAAAAGGTTTTGGAATCGAAACCGGGTTCGCCGTGAATGGGTTGCCAGTCGCCTTGCGTTGGATCACTGTCGCTGGGTACGTATTTGTAGAAGCTGTAGTCATGGTCGCTGAAGACCATGCCAATTTGCGTGGGTTGTAGGATGGCTTGTTCTTGGCCGAGAGGGATCACAAGTGAAATGTTTTCGGCTAAATCTTTAAGTTTGATGGTGCGATCTGCGCCGACGACGGAAACGCTGACGGCTCCTGCAAGAACAGCCATGATGACGAGGACAATAAGGATTTCGATGAGGGTAAAGCCAACATCATCATTACTTTTTTGCAACAATTTCTCCCGTGTCATCCCGGGATTTAGTCGGTCTTAGCGCGTACTCGCGCTTTAGAACGACTTAATACCCGGGATCCAGAAAATAAAAAAGGATTTCTTCCTCAAGATGCCGATCCAGATGAACTTGAACTTGAGCTTGATTTCCAATTACCAATCGTCGCATTATCGCCCGTGCCGCCCGCTTGATTAGTAGGGCCATAGGTGAAGACATCAACCCCATCAGTATTTTGTGTACCTGGGTTAGCGTAGTGATAGGCATTTCCCCAAGGATCCAAGGGTAATTGTTGGAGGTAACCACCGGATTTCCAGTTTTGTGGAATAGGCGGCGAAGAAGGTTTGGTGACTAAGGCTTGTAAGCCTTGATCTGATGTTGGATAGACCCCATTGTCGAGTTTGTAGAGGTCGAGTGAGCTTTGTATGGATTGGACGTCTTGTTGAGCGCGGACAATTTTTGCTTGGTCCGGGCGTGACATGATTTTAGGTACGACCATGGCGGCGAGGATCCCGAGAATAACGACGACGACCATGACTTCGATGAGGGTGAAGCCGTGTTGGATTGTTTTAAATTTACGCATACAAACTCCATGCTGTGACTTTTTTGAACAGAAAAAACAGTGCAATACTTTGATAAGTATATACTGATTTTAATTGAAACTCTCCTACCCCGTATACTGATCAATCGAAAAGACGGGCAACATCACCGCCATCACAATATACAATACGATCGATCCCATGATTAAAATTAGAGCAGGTTCAAATAAACGTAATATATTTTCAATCAAGCCCTGAACTTCACGTTCTTGATTCAAAGCGGCGCGTTCAAGCATGGCTTCTAGGCTTCCGCTCGCTTCGCCGCTGGCAATCAAGTGAAGACTCATCGCGGGGAAATAAGCGGTTTGTTTGAGAGCACGATTAATATTCGCACCTTCGCGAACTTTCAGTGTAGCCTCACTGATAGCTTCTTGAATCGGAATGCTCGTGACTAAATCCGAGGAAATTCGCATGGCTTCTAAAACGGGGACGCTGGCGGCCATTAAAATACCTAATGTACGGGCAAATCGAGCAGTATTCACACTTTTAATTGTTTTACCCAACATTGGTAATTTTAATAGAATGCGATGCACTCTCACTTTAAACGGCAGTCGCCTCATTGCTCGAAAAAAAGCGAAGATGATCGCTGCAACGCCGAGCAACATATAAATACCATAAATATGCAGGCCATGGCTGATCGCAATAAGTGCGCGTGTAGAGGCAGGAAGAACCATGTGTGCTGTTGAAAAAACGCTGATCATTTTAGGGACGACATAGATTAAAAGAAAAACCACGATTAACGTTGAAACCACTGTCATGATTGAAGGATAAATCAAGGCTTGTTGAATTTTTTGTTGCATTTCATGTTGCTGTTCTGTGTAATCGGCGAGTCGATTAAGAACGACATCAAGATGTCCTGATTGTTCACCGGCCGCAATAGTTGCACGATAAAGTGGCGAAAAAGCGTGGGGAAATTCACTCAGACCGAAGGCGAGCGTGTGACCTTCCAAGACTTTTGCACGTACGCCAATCAAAATACCTTTCACTTTATTTTTTTCAGTTTGTTCAGCAACACCGTGCAGGGCTTCTTCTAAAGGAATTCCCGCGCTCAACAAGGTGGCCATTTGTCGTGTGATCATCGCTAAATCAGTAACGCGTATTTTTTGGCGACGTTGAAAAGTAAACCGGCCAACTTTTGTTTGGCTGGCTTCACTGACGGGCATCACTTCAATCGGTGTCAATCCTTGATCGCGTAGTTTTTGTCGAATTTGGCGCGCAGAATCGCCTTCCATGACACCGTGTTGTTCGCGTCCTTCCGTATTGAGTGCAGTGTAGTTGAAAGCAGCCATTTTCTCTCTCTTAATCTTTTTAACAACATTTCTAACATTTATTGAGTGCAGGGAAGGCTGCTCTAATGCCACAACACGCATTGGAGCAGCCTTCCCTGCACTCAATAAATGTTAGAAATGTCATAATTAAAATTACGTAGCAACCCGCAACACTTCCTCTAAAGTCGTTTTACCCTTGAGTACGCGTCGGCAGCCATCATCCCTCATGCTTTTTGCAAAGGTTCGGGCATGGGCTAACATGGTTTGTTGATTCGCATTTTCATGAATCATGGTCGTGAGCGTTTCATCAATTGGGATGATTTCATAAATACCTGAACGGCCACGATAACCGAGGTTATTGCAATCTTCACAGCCCACAGGATGGCAAATCATTGGAGGATTTTCCGGATCCACATTTAAAAGACGACACTCACTCGGTGTTGCAGGCGCTGTGCGTTTACAACGATTACAGAGGACGCGCACCAAACGCTGCGCGATCACGCCGATAAGACTCGATGAAATCAAAAAAGGCTCAACACCCATGTCGACTAAACGTGTGATTGCACCGATGGCGCTATTGGTGTGGAGTGTGGATAACACCAGGTGACCTGTCAAACTGGCTTGTACGGCAATTTGAGCCGTTTCTAAATCACGAATTTCGCCGACCATGACGATATCCGGATCTTGCCGCAAAATTGCACGTAGGCCTCGAGCAAAGGTCATATTCACTTTAGAATTCACTTGCGTTTGGCCGATACCGGGAAGGTGATATTCGATGGGGTCTTCAACGGTTAAAATATTGCGTGTTGCTTCATTTAATTCAGTAAGTACCGCATAGAGTGTGGTGGTTTTACCTGAACCCGTTGGGCCAGTGACCAAGATAATGCCATGCGGAAAACTGATTAATTTACGCATCGTTGCGGCGTCGTCATCTTCCATACCGAGTTTAGCAATGTCTAAACGGGCCGCTTGCTTATCGAGCAAACGTAGCACGACACGTTCACCGTGCGTGGTGGGCATGGTGGAGACACGAACATCTACCGCGCGTCCACCAATTTTTAGGGCGATACGGCCATCTTGTGGTAAGCGCTTTTCAGCGATATCGAGTTTGGCCATCACTTTGATCCGTGAAATCACCAAGGGAGCGAGCACGCGTTGCGGCTCTAAAATTTCACGTAAAATGCCATCAATTCGAAAACGGATCAGAAGGCGATCTTCAAAGGTTTCAACGTGAATATCAGAGGCTGTTTTTTTAATCGCTTCTGTAAATAAAACATTTAGCAAACGGATGATCGGTGCATCATCTTGGGTATCGAGTAAATCTTCAGCTTTGGGCAATTCTGCAATTAACTGGGAAAGCTCCATTTCTTCGCCAATGTCTTCCGCCATCGCCATGGCCGTGCTGGTGTCGGTTTCATAAGTCTGAGCGAGCAGGGCTTCAAATTGCTCGGGTGTGAGTGCTTCTAATTTAAGAGGGCGGTTGAGTACGCGCCGAAGTTCGATGATCGCCTCCTTACTGGGGCGAGGACGATGAGCAATAATGACTTGATCGGGCTGCAATGCCTTAATCAAGACGCCGTGGCGTTTTGCAAAGGCAAAGTTAACCTGCTCCAAGAATTTTGGAGTAGGCTGAGATTGGGTATCTTGCGGGATAGGCTCCGCGGGGGTATTAATAATTGGGTCCATATCTTCATAGTATATACTGATTTTAGTAGGTTGAGAGAGATCTTTAGGGAATAAAATTGATGTTTAGGTAAATTTATAACCAATGAAAATCGGTGGGCATGTTTTAGAGGTTAATGTCAAATCGGCAACGTTATAACATTTATCATATTTATCGAGTACAGGGAAAGCTACACCAATACCACAACACGTATTGGTGTAGCTTTCCCTGTACTCGATAAATATGATAAATGTTATAAAATTCACACCGATACAACAGACCCTCGTCATAGGAGCTGAGAATAGTGATCATTTTACGCATGCAAGCTGTTTTGCTCTAAAAAGCGATAATTTTTTTTCTGAAATAAATCACCGCAGGCATCCACAGCTTGCGCGCAAAGTTTTGTACCGCGTAGTTCTTGAATATAAGCCAATGCTGCATCGATACCCAATGCTGGCCGATAAGGGCGATGCGATGACATCGATTCAACAATATCAGCGACCGTAATAATCTGTGTCTCCAATAATATCTCATCCCCTTTCAGTCCATGGGGATAACCCGAACCATCTAAGTATTCATGATGTTGACGTACGATGGTTGCAACAGGTGCAGGAAAATCAATCCCTTTTAATATTTCGTAACCCGCTTCAGGATGAATTTTAATCAGTTCAAATTCAGTGGCGGTTAGGTGTGTTGGTTTACTGAGTATTTCGGCTGGAATATGGATTTTACCAATATCATGAACATTAGCCGCCAGGCCTAACCAATGAATACGCTCTTCATCTAAGTGCATTTCTTTGGCGATCGCACAGGCTAAATCAGACACACGTGTTTGATGGCCTGCCGTGTAAGGGTCACGTTGACTGAGTGCATTGCTGAGTGCAGTGAGTGCTGATTCTAAGGTTTTTTGTAGCTTAATGGCTTGCTGATGTTTGAGTTTAATTTCAGATGAATAAGAATCAGCCAGACGGTTGGTTTTTATACCAAGGCATAAATTATCAGCTAATTCTTGATATAATTTTATTTCTTCTTGCTCAAAGAGTACATGATGAGCAACAAAAATATTAAGCGTGCCAATCAAGTTATCTTCAATTTTCAAGGGTAAAACGACGATATTTACTAATTGCTTAAGTATAGGTAATCGTTGCAAAGGAGCTAGAAGGTTACTCAGTTTTACTTGATGGATTTGCATTTCACCACTTTCCATGGCTAACTTTGTGTAGCTATTTCCGAGATCGATATGATGCCAAGGCCAATTATATTCTTTTAAATTTATGAGGTTTGAACTGGCTGTAATAAAATCTACAGTGTCTTTTTCATTTTTATTGGGTTTTGTAATAAAAGCCAATGAATAGGCAGGGCTGGAAACAATTGCATCACAATACGATTGGAATAAATCGAGTTCCGTTTTTGAATGTAGTAAAGCCACATTGCTGCGGCTTGAAATTGTCAGTATCCAATTCAATTGTTTAAGTTGCTGTTCAAATTTTTTCGATGCGGTAATGTCTCTGGCGACGCCGAAAATTCGATGAATGCGACCTGAAGAATTATAAATTGGAAATAAAGAGAGGGACATAAATCGTGATCCACTTGGGAAATCTACTTGTTTTAAAAAATGTATTGCCTTTTCCTCAGCCAGACAATGTTGAAAGCTTTCGGTAATGATGGAAGATAATGGTTCGTGAGTAATTTCTTCGACAAATTGACCTTTAATATGATCTGGAGATAGTTGTAAGTTTTTCAGAGCAGCTGGATTAATAGCAAGAAAACAAAAACGTTTTTCGGGTGTGACTTTAACTATGAATAAATCATCCGATACATTCTCAAATAGATCACGATAGATGCTCATTTGTTCGCTTAGTTTTTTTGTGAGCTTCTTTTGTGCAGTCACATCGATTTTGTGTATCCATACACGATATAATAAATTATTGTGGATCTCATGCCCGAGGTTGACATGAAAATATTTTTCCTCGCCTGATTTAGTCAATTCATATAATTCAACTTGATGAATGGTTTGAGTTTTATCTTCTTGAATGGCATCTGCTAATCTTTTGCGATTCATCTTATTATCGATCATAAATTGATGAACGCGGATCCCAATCATGGTTTCTCGCCTATAACCATGCATGCTTGCATAAGCAGTATTGCAATCGATGCAAGGCATTTGAAAGTATAATTTGAGGATTTCATTTATCGGTAATGATAAATCGATGGATATTTCAGGTTCATAACAAGCAATACCTTGAGGCAATTGTTCTATAAAAGCCCGCCAGCTTTTTTCAATAAGATTCTGTGATGCTGCCATCTTGTTTGATCTCTTTTGGCTTTAACCTTTGGATCAGGGGAACGATCGGTTTGTTTTAACTGTAGATTAGAGTTTAGCAAAAAACAAAATAAATTGATCGATAATTGATCGTTTTATGCAAATTCAATGAAATGGGCGATCTTAGTTGTGTGTTGAACTAAACTTAGTAGCTGGTGTGGTGTCACAAGGAGAAGGACGATGGCCGATCCCCAAAAGGAAAACGAGTTACTCATTGATTTAGACCGCAAACCCATTGTGTTTGATTACATCAGCAATGGGATTACGATCACGGATGAACATTCAACAATCTTGTACCTTAATCCTGCATTTACGCGGATCACGGGCTACACCGTTGAAGAGGCTATGGGGAACAATCCGGGCATATTGCATTCAGGACGCCACGATGTTCGCTTTTATAAAGCGATGTGGTCTGCCATTCTTGAACAGGGTTTTTGGGAAGGTGAAATTTGGAATCGGCGTAAATCAGGTGAAGTTTACCCTGAATTTTTAACGATTTCAAAGATCCGCCAAGGGGGCTCTCAAAAGTGTCTTTACGTAGCGATTTTTTCTGACATCAGTTACTTAAAAAGAGATATCCATAAAACATTGCATTTAGCTTTTTATGATCCACTCACGGAATTACCCAATCGTGCACTCTACTTGGATCGATTGAACAAACATCTGGAAAAAGTGCAAAACAATCCAGAACCTGTCACAGTTTTTTACATGGATCTGGATAAATTCAAACCTGTTAATGATCAGTACGGCCATTGTGTGGGCGATAAATTACTCAAAATGGTGGGCGAACGTCTAGCGGCGATCACGCGTTCCACTGATACGGTAGCAAGGCTCGGTGGGGATGAGTTTGCTGCTGTTTTAACGACGGGCAGCGAAGGCGCATTGCGTTTTGCAAAAGACGTATTGAGTCATCTTGCAAACCCCTTTGAGATTGATGGGCACCTGATAAACATATCGATTAGTATGGGGTTTAGCATTTGCCCAACTGATGGAACCGACATTGAGATATTGTTGGCACGGGCTGATCACGCGATGTATCGTGCTAAAAAAAATAGATCACAAATCGAGCCTTATAACCGTGAGATTGATGGTTAGGATTTGTTGACATTTGTTCTTCTGGCTGCAAAAGCCTCGACGATAAAACCTTTAATCAAGCACAAAATCGCAAAAGGGTGTATACTATAATCTTGTGTCATTAAAAGGAGTACGATCATGAACTTACTGAACGTAAAGAAAAATAGTCCTCTTTCGGTTAATCAACAGGCAATTAATCCTTTTTTAAATTTACAAAACGAATTAAACAAAGTGATGGGTAATTTTTACGATTGGTTTGAGCCTTTTAATTCTCCTTCTGAAAATTTTGAAAATCTTATTCTTAATCCAGCAATTGATTTTGTTGATGATCCTAAAGAATTTAAGGTGGTTGTTGAAATGCCTGGGATGGGTGAAGAAGATGTTAATGTCTCCATTGACAATGGTATTTTAACAATTAAGGGTGAAAAAACGACATCGAAAAAAGATAAAGACAAAAATTACATGAGGCGAGAAATCAGCTATGGTAGCTATGCACGTCAAATTCCTTTACCTGATTTTGTCGATGTGGATCAGGTTAAGGCATCTTTTAAAAAAGGCATGCTTTGGGTTACAATTCCTAAAAAACCCGAGTGTATAAAAAAAGAACGTCAAATTCCAGTTGAAAAAATGTAGCTTTTCTTTTTTTTAATGGTTCAGCCAGCTGTGTTCTTTTTCAGTTGGCTGATATCTAAAAAGATAGTGATCAAACATTTATGACTATTTTTAATGATCGTGCTGATGCTGGGCAACAACTTGCTGCTAAGTTAAAATCTTCTTACAAAGATCAAAAAAATACAATGATTTTAGCTTTACCCCGCGGCGGTGTTCCAGTTGCTTATGAAATTGCTAAAGCACTTCATTTACCCCTGACTGTTTTCTTAGTGCGTAAATTGGGTCTTCCTGGCGATGAAGAAGTAGCTATGGGCGCGATCGCCGAAAGCGATGTCTGTATTCTCAATCAAGCATTGATCGCTCAATTAAGCATTACTGATCAACAGATACAACCCATTCTTGATCAAGAACGAAAAGAGATTAATCGTCGATTACAACGTTATCGCCAAGGAAAACCTTTGCCTAATTTAAGTGATCAAACCATCATTTTAGTGGATGATGGTATTGCTACGGGAACCACTTGTAAAGCAGCCATTCAGGCTTTAAACTTTTTAAGCTATCCGATGCACACATTTATTTGAATAAAATTTGTTTAAAATCAAATAACTATCGATTATAATCTATTATCTTAAAAATTAATTTGTGTTATAAGGAGATTGTAAAGATGTCTTTAGCAAGT
>JAKBBU010000065.1 GCA_021808365.1 Pseudomonadota bacterium | reverse complement strand
CTAGAAGCGGCCTATCAGTGGGGTGCTCAATATAACCCATGGCTGGGTGAGGCGATGCGAGCAGGTGTAGGTATTTCGGTGGCAGGCTATTCGGGCTGGGGCTGGGAAGCGTGTTCTGTGCGTGTGTTTATGCGAGAACGAATTCAAGCCTTGGTCCCTGAAGAGAGGAGCCGACTGTATGATCACGTGGTCTATCCTGCGACTGTATTATTGATTGGTTTGAGCTCTTTAATTCCGATTGCTTATTTTAGCTACACAGTCAGTGGTAATCGTTTGTCGATGGGTTTGCTTACGATTCTCACCGATACAGGGTTAAGGGTGCTTTCGCTGGATGAGTTTTTTTCTCACACCCAGCTCAGGAGAAGAATGACCAACACGTTATGCCCAACATCAACAGAAGACCGCGATTTATCCAAGCAGCTGGCTACATTCATCCATAAATTAGAATTTGCAGTAACCTATGGCTTGCATCATCTGTCCAAAGAAAGTTTAGGGGATCTCCTTGCCAGAGAGATGGTTGTAAAAGAGAAGGGGCAGTTACGTTCCCCAACGCTTTGGCAAGATGCCTTTTTAACACTCATACAAGCCAGTAATAATATTCAAAGAAAACAAGATATCTTTTTAATGCGCAAAAAGTTTACGCATTATGCCGTTAACACTTTTTCGCTTATTCCAGCAACGAGCTTAATCGCGATTGAAGCTTACCTTGGATATAAAGCAGGCGAAATGTTTATACCTCATCATCATATCGATATGTTGATTGCAGCGTTCGTTGTTGCGCCCATTGGCTATTTGCAATATTTAGTCGTCAGCGATATATGTCGACAATTTTATTCTAAGCTAGTGAGCCAATTAAATTGTGTTGCTAGCCCTTCTTGGGTGACTGCAAAACATCCGTTTTTATCGTTGGGGAGGATCTTTGCTTCCATTGGGATTGGTTTATTTTCATGGGGCGCAGTGGCTGCCTTTATTGACGCCTCTTTTTCGGGATGGTGGCATTTTTTGATGTTCTGGTCTGTGATCCCTTCTGATTTTTTATTGTTGACTGGAGGATTATTAGAACTTGGCGCGCGAGCAGAATTAATGGTCATTCGTTGGCTCACAAGCGATACGAAATACGTCGATATTTATTATAAGTTGCTTTTATTAATTGATGAGCTTAAATCAGCAAATCCCAGAGTAGCGGGTCATTTAATGAATGATTTTTCTCCGGCATTACTTCAAGCCATTGACGGTGGTGTTGAAGAGGTTCAAGAGGAAATGGCATTAATCGATATAGGAAGTTCAAGATATCATACATTTTCTAATACCCCTGCGTTAGGATCAGCAAGCTCGCAACAACCCAAAAGCAAGCACTATGACCCGAGGATTTTTCCCCAAACTACGAGGACTGAAGAAAATATTGAGTTTCAACAGAATACGAGTCGTCGATGGTCATTTCCTTGTGCGATCTTATAGGCCTACTGTGCAGGTGCGTGCGATGGGCCCTTATCTGTGCGAGAGGTTGCTTAAATTTGGATGAACTACAACCCCCGGAAGTACCAGGTTATGGCATTGGCCCTAAAAATTGAGGATTCTTCTTCGTCAGTCCAAGGCGTTTATTGCAAATGGATCCATAAGCTTGCTGAAGAAATCATCGACCGTTTTTAATGCGTGCAGTTGGATCCAAAATATTTGGGTCCAATGAACTTTTATCGTATGTTTATTGTAATTCCAAGCTCTATATAATTACCATACAATTTAGATTAAAATCACTTTTTTAGCGTTAACCGATATTGAATGGGTTGAAAATGTGTTATGCCAGGTGATAGCATAAAAGAATTAGAAGTCAAAAAATCAAAAGTGGTTTTTTTGACGGTGTTTCTTCAAAAACGTTTGTTTTTTATATCTAAAAAGGAAAGTTATGAACATCATGAACATTGTTAAAATGATAAGTGTATTTTTTTTAAGCGTGTTATGCGCTGCTTGTAGCGGTGGTGAGAAAAGTGTCGCGTACTTTCAGTCTCATCCTAAAGAATTTCGAGCTGATCTGAAAGAATGTCAAATTAAGTTGATTCAAGAAGAGCAGATCCCAGAAGGACAGCCTTGTCAATCGGTGATCAATGTATTGCGAACCCAATGTGCTCAAAGTCGGTTCATTTCCTCGTCCTGCAATAATCCCATCAATTTGTTGGTGAGTTCTATTATGATCAAAAACACATAAAAAAAACGGTAGGTGTACCCAGTATTTTACTCACAAAAAAGCCAAGTACCGATTTATGTTATGTTATGTCTGGATTGGATAGTACTGTATTTTATCAAGGATCTCCTGATCATACCCTTGTTTTTTTAGAATCGCTAATAACAAGGATGGTTCGAGAATGATCCGATGTTTTTCGTTTTTTGATAGTGCTTTAATCAATCGTTCTATTTTTAATGTATAAGACAGTTCAAGTGATAACTGCCAACATGATGCTATAGCTTGAGGTGGAAAGCTGCGCGTGTACTTACATTTCGCACTACCTTTCAGATGTTCTTGATAACGACGCTCAATATCAGTTGTATAGCCCGTATAGTAAGTGTTGTTAATACATTCAAGAATGTAAATATAATAAAACATGTCATTGCCGTAAACATAGGGATAAATTTCTTATGAAGATAATAGATGATCATGTGTTGAATTGATAGTCGTTGTTCAAATCATCGATATTGCGGGTCATTATTATTCTGAGGTTTTTGAAATTGGGTTTGTGCTTTTTTCTCCCCTGCCCTTTTCATGGATTTCAGACAATCAACATTTTACTGCGTAATCGAGGGTAATATTACTTCTGTACTCATATTTTTTAATTTTCAACTATTCTCGCTCAGCCTTAAATGTTCAAGGTTGACCTGGATGCTGGAAAAAGTAGATCTTCCAATTCAGCAATGCTTCTATTCAGTATCGGTTTTAACGTTTCCAAATACAAAATTCGCGAAGGTGTAGTACCGGCATCGACTTGCTCTATATCCTGAAGTTGCTGGCGAGCAGCCTCAATGAATGCTTCAGTCAGGGGTTCTAGCCGCTAACCCCATATGTTCTGCCAGTGCCACCGAACCGACACACCACGTGAAAATAAATCTAATACCGCTGCAATATGGGGTCCTATACACAGCGCCCGAATCTCGTTCTCAGGTTTGGGTAACTTGAAGCGAGCCTGACTAGAACTAGAACATTACAACGCCTGGCTTTTTTACGGCTAACGACCTATCCTACCCACATACCTCTTCTATAAGGCAGGAGCTAACCAGAAATGGCATTAAGACCCCAAGATATATTTTTTGAGGATGTCCGTACCCACAATATTTCTCCTTACCAGGAGGAGAGTTTGTTACATCTGTTTCAAATCATGGTGCAATCGCTCGATCTCAGCCAGATAAAAGAAGCACATTTGCAAACCAATGATTTTCCACTCGCCAAGCAATTATACTTATCTGAATTTGAACTTGAATTAACCAAGGGAGTTGGTAAGTACGAAGAAATTTGGAAAGGAGTATTTCAACGCAATAACCAATGGATGCAAGTGCTTGTTTATTTCGAGGCAAGAAAACTGTAAAAATTTTACATAACCCAATCACTGGCATCGATCGTTTGAGCGTAAAAATACAAAAACAATTAAATATTTCCTAAAAAAGCATTAACCTTGTCAGCCAAAACAGACACATTGGGTTCATAAAACATCGTTTCATGATTACCAGGGACAAAGATAGGTTGAATTTTTTGATCAGTATATTCTTGCCAATGATTTGAAGGCTCATCAACTTCTTGGAAAACTGGCAAAATTTCATTTGCTTTAAATACAACAAGTGGGTGAGTGATTTTTTTAGGATGGTAGCGCCACAGCATATTGAGTCGTCGCCATTGAAGTGATAATAAATCGCTATTTTCTTCAATTTGATGCTTATCAAATAATTCCTTAAGATCGCTATGCTGGCGGTGCATAGATTCAACGAAATAATTCGGATTTAAAAGACTATTAGGATAAAGCCCCCAAGCATCTAACAAAATAATACAGCTTATTTTTTCATTTTTCTGACGTAATTGGTTTGCGATTTCAATAGCGACTGTTCCTCCAAAAGAGGCACCTCCAATTACATATGGACCTTCTTTTTGAACATCCTGAATTTCAGAGCAATATTCTTTAGCCAAACTTTCAATGGTATCAAAGCCTTCTTTTTTTCTATCAAGCTCCAAATCCTGAATACCATAAATAGGACGATCACCTCCTAAATGCTTTGCCAATTTGGCGTACCAAAAAACAGTTCCTCCAACAGGATGAATCAAAAAAAGCGGTGTTTTTTTTCCTTCCCTTTGCAAACAGATAATTGGAGAAATTTTAGGAGCATGTTCTCTCAAATTTATTTTTTTAACAGCATTGGCAAGCGATTTAATCGTAGGTGAGGATAAGATCTCACTGATTGGAATATGTATATTGAACTGTGCTTTTATTTTTTGGAGTAATTGAATCGCTAAAATCGAATGTCCACCTAAATCAAAAAAATGATCTTCCAATCCAATTTCATTTATTTTAAACAAGTCTTTCCAAATAACGAGCAAGCCTTTTTCTTCTAACGTCATTTGTTCTTCATTTTCAGTCGATTTTTTTGAAGATGGAATTTTAGGTAATTGAGTCATATCCACTTTACCATTTGGAGTGAGCGGTATTCGGTCAAGCAGTGTATATGTGGAAGGTAGCATATAGCTCGGAAAAAAAAATTTTAAATGATTTTTTATTTTTTCAATGTCAATATGAAAGCCTTGCTTCGGAGATAGATAACAGGCTAACGATTCAGAATCATCACCAACCACTATTTTAATCAACCTACAATCAGAAACAGTCTCATCGGTCAAAATTTGATGAATAATTTCATCAGGTTCAATTCTAACACCATTGACCTTCAACTGATCATTATTTCTTCCGCAATATTCGAGCAATCCTGTCTCCAGCCAACGAACTAAATCACCTGTTTTATACATTTTTTTTGCTTGATCAATAGGATGCGAAACAAATTTTTCTCGCGTTAAATCAGGTCGGTTATAATATCCACTAGCTAAACAGTCTCCAACAATATGCAACTCTCCAATTTCTC
>JAKBBU010000029.1 GCA_021808365.1 Pseudomonadota bacterium | reverse complement strand
AGGCTGACACGGCGCGGAAGCGTCCACCGTCTGAACCACATTCAAACGAGGATCTTTAGCCGAAACCGCCGTCACCGTATACCCCACTTGAGCCCCTACGTTGCGATCAATCGACGCATCCCAATTCACCGTCATCGCCACATGTTTACCATCGGCGGTCGTATTTCCCACCACTGCGGATAAATTGGTCGGGGCTTGTAACCCGCCTGAGGATATCGGCGTCGTATACGGGAAGGGCGACGTCGTTAATGTAGCCGTGGCCGTTTGGGGTGGGGACATATTGTCCGTCGCCACCACCGTCACACTCGAATACGTGAAATTGCCCAAGGGCAGATCAAGTTCAACACTTTTGGCAGGACAAGCGCCCCCTTGATTCGGGTTTTTAGGCTGACACGGCGCGGAAGCGTCCACCGTCTGAACCACATTCAAACGAGGATCTTTAGCCGAAACCGCCGTCACCGTATACCCCACTTGAGCCCCTACATTGCGATCAACCGACGCATTAAAATTCACCATCATCGCCACATGTTTACCATCGGCGGTCGTATTTCCCACCACCGCGGATAAATTGGTTGGGGCCTGTAACCCTGTATAGGGGGTTGTATAGGGAAAACTTACAGGATCAATACCAATAGCAGACACTGCTGGTGAAGCTTGATTTTGATCATCAACGGCTTCAACCGTAATTTTTGGGTATGTCACACCGCCAAGGGGTAAATTAATTGTTTGTGTTGTTCCTGTTGTTTTATAAACTTTTTTTGGACCACTTGAAGGAGTTTTATTCGTATAAGCCTTTACCTCGTAAGTGACGATAGCATTTTGATTGGGATCAGTAATGGCATTCCAACTGATCGTCATCGCAATTGTCTTACTCCCTTGGGCACCCAAGGTCGCAGTCACATTCGTGGGAGCAGGAAGTGCTAAGAACGGCGTTGTATACGTTCCTGTTACGCTTGCTGTTTGTGAAGGCTGATTCAAACTATCTGTAGCAATAACATCAAATTCCTTGTACTCAACACCACCCAAGGGTAAATCAAGGATGGCAGAAGTTCCTGAAATGCCCTTCTGATCAACATCATGCACACCATCGACTGAAATCGCTTTGACTTCATAGCTTATGACGGCAACCCCAGTAGAACTAGCTGTATCCACATTAGGATCTTGCGATGCTGTCCAGGTGATCGTCACAGGAATGGTCTCAGCACCTTGAGTACCTGTAATAGGCTTGAGATTCGATGGTGCCGTAAGTGGTATGGTAGGAGCATCAACACTGGTACTCACAGCTGTTGAACTGTAGGTAGGATTTGCAACTGTTCCAACTGGTGTATAGGGATTTTCTGTGGCTGTCACAATGGCTTGATAAGTTTGATGACCTAGCACATTGTTAAAGGTGATTGTTGGGGTTTGGCCCGTTAAAGTCTGAACAGGGTTCGTACAGCTATTTGAAGAAACATTGGATGCCGCACAAAGCACTGTGGTATAGGTAAATCCTGAAGCTGGTGGACTCCCTGAGGAAATACCAGGACTGGTAATGCCTGGATTATCATCAATAGGTGCAGTCCATGACATAGGTACAGAGTAACCTGTAGGACTAGAAATCTCATTATTAAACACAAGTTCGGTAACGGGCTGAATACCGTTTGGTGTGATAAAATAGATAGGTACAGCTACAGGACTCGAATCAGTAAAGATCGTGGTAGCAGAAGGTTGATCCTCCCCCTGTCCACCATACCCAGCAAAAGTACAGTAAGTATATTCTGTATTAGGCAATATTGGCGTACCAGGTGATACCTCATCGACAGCAAACACCGCATAATTGATAAACCCATTCACTGTCTTTTCAACAGCCCGAGCTATAAACCAAGGTTGAGGTACAGGCCCTGCTGGCGTAGCGCCATTTAATGTAGCTTGACAATCTGATTGACTGAGGTTGCCTGCAAAAACAGCACCTCCATAGCCCGTAGGATACCAATACCCACTATTATCTATATTGGAACACGTTGTATCTGGAGGGCAATACGCTATCCCCGTGGATTGAAGCATAACATAGCCCTGCGTCAACGTGTCCGCAACAGTCACTACTGATGGAGCTGGACTTGGGGCATCAAACACTGATGCCGTTGGCGCCGGATAAGGATTCGCATCAAGCCTCGTCGAGGCCACTTCAGAACTTCCACCTTCACTGCTTTGAGCAATCACTGCTGCTGAAATGAAAGATAAACCGCGATCTTTTGCTTGGGCCAAAGCAGCTTTCAGATCAAACGGCTGTGTACACAGACGCCCATCTTTTGTAGGTGTTGAAACAACATCGATCTTACCAGGTGCAGGGAACAGATAGGCACTATAGGTGATTGTTCCTAAATTTTGCTTTTGAGCATCTTTGGCGCTCATCCCTTTCCAACACAAGGCCTTTGACTTTGGATCCCAGGCTAAATTTGTTGGCATCGACGGATAAACTTGTTTAGCTTTTGCAAGATTATCGGTCAAGACTCGAAGGTTGTTATAAACCTGAGGAATTGTTTGACCCAAGGGCAAATTGGGAAGTACGTGAACCTGCCCTTGCTGATCGGCATAGGGTTGTCGGCTGGCTTTCCAGGCTGCAAATTGAAGAAGCCCTTGTACTGGATCAGCATTTCCGATTAATTCATCGACAACACCTTCATATGAAGAATGTGCAATCGTATACCAAGGCGCCACATTTGTGTTACCTTCTGCGGCATAACCCCCATTTTGCTTCGTCGGTAGAATCGACCACGATTTTGTGGCTACCGAAAGCGCTGCGGAATCAGCTGCACGAATCTTTGTTAATGCCTCCAAACGCTGTAACCATTGTGCAGAAAACTCATCTACATTGGAGCTAAGAGGCCAAAAACTTGTTGCTAATAAACCATAAGGATCTGCAGCACCATGCGCTGCAAGTCCCACGCCGCCTGCACCGACGATTGCAGCAAAACTACCTAATGGTGCTGGAGTTGTGGTTAAGGCATAAGGTGTTTGGTTGTTTGCATCTTTCAAAGAAAGATATTGAGCATTGACATCTTGCCAATAAAATTTATTCGCTTGTTGCTCTGTGGTGTATAAATACAAGCCTAGATTCTTCATCTCTGTATTGTGAGTTAACGAGCCCAACTGAATCAAACCCCGATCGGCATTTAATGATTCACCGATATTTTGTAGACTTGAACCTATATTTCCAATAACTGCCGCTGTTGACCACGTATGGCCTGCATAAGCATCCCAATTGCGCAGGAACGCCAGCGGTTGTTGCCCATTGCAACCTTGATTGGATTGATCAGCTTGACACTGACCTGCATAGTCATTTTGTAGATTTTGAACTGCAGGTAGGAGCGTGTTGAGTGATTGAGTGAGTTGTTCATTCTGGAGCATGGGCGCCTGAGCTAATAAATTAGCATAGGCATTGACAAAGTAACCATAAACTTCTGGATGAGCATCACCCCTATTGATGACCGGTGAAGCCGATTTTGAAACCATCTCAGCCAGTGAAGAATTATATTGGAAACCTTCGTCTGCATGATCACCTAAGTAGCGGTTAAGCCCTTCGCCCACTGCCTGAGCAACGGTCTTGGCTTTCGCCAAACTGAGTGCAGCTGCTTTTTGATTGGGCGCTTCTTTAGAAAGTGCTACAAAAAGCGTAACCATGTTGCTGTCTTGATAAAGTATTTTAGCTACAGCATCAACACTGAACTCTTGTTTCTGATTCAAACCAAAATGAGTTTTTTGACCTTCAACATACCAAGCATCTGCAGCCTTGCTCACAGCCAAGAAACCTTGTTGATCAGACTTCGGCAGTGAAAGAACAGCTGGTGAAAGAGTAGGTAATGGGTAACGCGTTGTAAATGATGTTCCTGCCACCAAGCGCAAGGGCTGTCCCACGGCTGTTAGATAAACTGAACTGGCCTGGATCCCTGAAACAGCACCGTTACTTTCAGGATTTTGACTCAACCGCGCTAATGAAACCGGTGTAGTATTGTGATCGCCGACAATATTGAACACATCGTAATCTTGCTGAACTTGACCTTTCGAACCCTCGCTTAACCGACTGTATTGATGTGGATAGAGTGCGAGAAGCACAGGCACTTGTGTCTGCCCGTCATAGAGCGATTGCGTATTAAGCGCAAAACTCGTGACAACCTGTTTGCCATCGATCGCCCAATGATAATCGCTACCCGTAATTGCATTCATGGCATACTGCCCTAACCCTTGTGCAGCACAGTTAACAGTCATGTTTTGATTTGAATTTGAACAACTATTTCCCGAGCCCAACACATAATTTGCATCCTGCACATTGAGATCACCCACAACAAAATGAGAAAGACCTGGTTTTGCGATAATTTGAATTGTATTTTTTGGAAGATCTTGAGCAACCGAGGTCGGCGCTGCTTGGTCTCCCAGGGTATAAAGTCCATAAGCATGAGTAACCGATTTTTCGCCTAATGTCTTGAGAAGAATGGGTGCAACATTTAGTTTCATGTTGGAATTAGGATAAGCCACTGTTGAAGACTGGCTCGGATCTAATGTGTTCTGAAGTTGACCATTAACATGCAAGAGAAGTGTTAGATCGCTAGATGTTCCATTTTTAACTGTAAATTGAGCAAAAGGGGAACCTTGTGCAAGCGTAAGTGTCACGGCAGCATTTGCAGAAGATTGGCCTAGGGGTTGCACAGAAAAATGCAATTTAGCAGCATAGCCTAATTTACAAGCTGCAGACTGGGCTGAACAATCAGGTGCATTTAAAACTTCAACACGGGGAGCAGAAAGGTTAGCCCCCTGAATGGATAAATAAAAATCGTTAGGTATCGCTTGAGCATAGGCAGTCGTCTTCGTTGCAGCATCCCAATCAAAAACATAGCGCTCATCTTTCGTTGTTGGCGCTTGTGGTGTGTGTTGCTGAACAACCGTATTTGGGTGACCAAAGGCTAGAACTACGCGTGAGCCTTTTTTTGAAGAACCGCCTTGATTAACAGTTGCTTCAGTCATTGCATAGACCATAGGCCAAGCATAAACAGGTTTGATTACATTTTGAGCATTAAATTGTCCTTGCTTGGGAATTTGATTGCCCCAAACAACCCCGGATAACCAAGAGTTCAAAGGCGCATTGTAGGGAGGCACCGTTGCCAATTGTCCTTGCGAATTAGCTGAAACAACCTGCCCATGGTATAAAGTGTCACTCGTGCTATCTGACTGACCGCGAGCCACCGAACCTAACAGGCACAGTACAGAAACGGCTATAGCAACTGGTAATGCTTTGAACTTCATCATTCTTCCCTCTTAATCACCAAATTCATTTATTCTGTTAAGTTAAGTATTAATCTTAGTTTAGCCAAAACGGAAAAACCCTAGTTGAAGTTTATCACAGCTCTGGTAAATAGGTAAAGAAAAAAATCATGGCATTGAAAGTTTCACCTTCCCCCTCAGGGTACTTATGTGTACAATGTCAACGCTACCTACTGAGATGTAACAATGCCTGACTCAACAAAAATTCGTGATCTCGCCCTACAAGTCATTCAAATTGAACTCGATTCAATTAATGAGCTCCGTAACCGAATTGGAGATAACTTCATCAAGGCCTGCGAACTGCTCCTTCACTGCAAGGGCCGCGTGATTGTCACCGGCATGGGCAAATCAGGCCACATCGCAAATAAAATTGCAGCAACCTTGGCAAGTACAGGCACCCCTGCTTTTTTTGTTCACCCCGCAGAAGCAGGGCATGGCGATTTAGGGATGATCACCTCAAATGATGTTCTTCTTGCGCTTTCCTATTCCGGCGAAACCCATGAAATACTACTCATCCTACCACTCATTAAACGCCTTGGGATCCCTTTGATCACTCTCTGTGGTGAACCACAATCAACGCTCGCTTGCGATGCTCATGTTTCTTTGGATGTCAGCGTGTCGAAAGAAGCTTGCCCGCTCGGACTTGCACCAACATCCAGCACGACGGCCGCCTTGGTCATGGGTGATGCACTGGCGATCGCCTTATTGGAAGCTCGTGGTTTTACCGCAGAAGATTTTGCAAAAGCACATCCCAGTGGTGCTCTCGGCAGACGTTTATTACTCCGTGTTGAAGATGTGATGCGACGTGGCGATGCTATTCCTTACGTTTCAGAACACGCCTTCCTTCGGGATGCCTTAATTGAAGCCAGCCAAAAAGGTTTGGGGATGACTACGGTTGTTGATTCGAATCATGAAGTGATCGGCGTCTTTACCGATGGTGATTTACGTCGGGCCATGGATCAAAATTTAGATCTTCGCCATACACCCATCAAACAATTAATGACACCGGGCGGAAAACGGATTGCGACCACTGCATTAGCCACAGAGGCGGTGAAAAAAATGGAAGATGAACTCATTTTGTGCCTTCTTGTTGCAAATGAGCAAAATCACATTGTTGGCATTGTACACATGCACGATTTACTGCGTGCAAAAGTTTTATAAAGAAGCAATCTTTTTTATAGACTGAATTCAAGGTCTTTCGCTACACTCAGGATGCCGCGCCTTTGGCGTGTCACCTCCGCGGGAATGACACTAAGGAAATCTATGAGAAATCTCGAAGAAAAAGCAAAAAAAGTAAAGCTCCTCATCCTTGATATGGATGGTGTTATGACCGATGGTCGATTAACCATCAGCGATAAGTGTGAAATTCAACGTCATTTCCATGTAATTGATGGTCATGGCATCGTTTGCCTTCAGCAAACGGGTGTAAAGGTCGCCGTCATCACAACCTGCTCATCTGATGTCGTTCCCTTTCGAATGGGTATGCTCGGCATCGAGCATGTCTACCGTGGCCAAAATGATAAACAACCTGCCTATAACGAGCTCTTAGTCAAATTAAAACTTCGTGAAGAAGAAACCGCTTATCTAGGTGATGATTTACCTGACCTTCCTTTGATTTTACGCGCCGGTCTGGGCATGACTGTTCCTGCTGCTGTCCCCGAAGTCAAAGCAGCCGCGGATGGATGCACTGAACACGAGGGAGGACGCGGTGCTGTACGCGAAGTCTGTGAATTAATCATGCGCGCCCAGGGTACTTTTGATATGATTTTATCCAAATACCGTTAAAGGGTTTTATGTTAACAGACCCTAAACAACGCATCGCTTGGATCCTGCTGATTTTAGGTGCGGCACTATCATCTATCTTGCTCTATAAAGCTAATCACGTTCCACAACAACACCAACGCTCAATTGATCATTATCAAGATGCATTCATGCTCAATGCGCAAATCAAACAAACAGATGCACAAGGAAAAGTGATTATGACCCTCCTCAGCCCACGCTTGGATCATTACCCGAATGAAATCATTAATTTTCAATCCCCGCAAATTACCATCACTACAAACTCAGGTAGTCCCTGGGTCATTAATGCCGATGAAGGCCAAACACGAAACCAAACAAAAATCGTTCATTTTTGGGGAAATGTACATATTTCACGCGCAGCAAGCGCGACCAATAAGGCGATGATGATCACAACACCTGCTCTTGATTACAATGCGCAAACCAAGACAGCCTTCTCACCTCAAACTGTTCTTGTCAATGAATGGCCTGATAATAAAATGCAAGCCACTGGATTTAAAGCCTATCTGGATAAAAATCAGGTTGAATTATTATCTAATGTGAGTGGATTTTATGTGCAAATTTCTCATTAATTTTTTATTCCTCATATTCACTTTACCCTGCTTTGCAGCGCAGCCTGCTCAACCGATGAATATTTCCAGTGATTCATCCACGGTGGATCGCAACCAAGGCATTGCCACCTTCACAGGACATGTGATTTTCACGCAGGGCGATACTCACGTCACAGGTGATCGATTAGTCGCTTATTTTGACAATAAAAACCAACTCCATAAAGTGATCATCACAGGTTCGCTCGCGCAAGCTTGGACAAGGCCCAACCCTGAAAAACCCATCACGCATGCGCAAGCACAAACGATTACCTATATGCCGAGTGAACAACTTCTTTTGCTGGAAGGCGATGGACAAATTGATCAAAAAGGAAATCTGATCAAAGGCCCTTCCCTGCGCTATAATCTGAAAACACAAATTTTGACGACACAACCTTCTAGTCAAGGAAAAACAACGATTATTATTCAACCGCAATCTAATTCAAAACCTACACTGAGCCATGGAACAACAAAGACAGCTCTTGCTGCTGTGTTTTAAAAGTGAGAGAAAATGAGCCAACTATCCGCTGAAAATTTAGCAAAAACCTATAAAGGCCGACGCGTGGTTCGAGACTTTTCCATTCAATTAGAAAGCGGTGAGGTTGTAGGTTTGCTAGGACCCAATGGCGCAGGAAAAACAACCGCCTTCTACATGATTGTGGGCCTTGTGGCCAGCGAACAAGGGCGCGTCATGTTAGATGATCGCGATCTGACGCCTCTAGCGATGCATGCCCGAGCGCGCCTAGGGATTAGTTATTTGCCTCAGGAAGCCTCTGTTTTTCGCAAATTATCCGTTGAAAATAATATATTAGCGATCCTTGAATTGCGCAGCGATCTCAATAAAGCCAAACGCCACCAAAAACTCGAAGAATTACTTCACGAATTCCATATTCAACACTTGCGCAAAAGTTCAGGGATCAGTTTGTCCGGTGGCGAACGTCGCCGCGTTGAAATTGCCCGCGCACTCGCCATGGCAAACCCTAAATTTATTTTACTCGATGAACCCTTTGCTGGCGTCGATCCCATTTCTGTGATCGACATCAAACGAATCATCTTGCATCTCCAACAACGTGGCATCGGCGTCTTGATCACCGATCATAATGTTCGCGAAACCTTAGATATTTGCGAACGCGCTTACATTGTCAATGACGGTGAGATTCTCTGCGCCGGCACACCTCAAAAAATCTTGGAAAATAAAAAAGTCAGAGAAGTTTATTTGGGTGAAGAATTTATTTTATAATTTAAAAAATAATTATTGAATTTAAAATAAATTTATTATAGCATATGTTACTGATCAAAGAGGAATCACCATGGCAAGAGACACCTTCAATTTAACCCTACAATCCAGCCGAAAAATCACACCCTCGGTCCTTCACATGCTCTTCACCCGAGAAGACGGCCAACCCTTTAATTTTATTCCTGGACAATTCATCACCTTCCACTTCGAACACGATGCAACACAACTTCGCCGCAGTTACAGCGTCGCCACCATCCCAGGTCACGATCCCCATCACATCGAAATCGCCGTCGGTTACTTCCCCGGCGGCCCCGCCACCGAACTCCTCTTTAACCTTCAACCCGGCGCAAACCTCACCACCACCGGCCCCTTTGGCCGCCTCGTTCTACGCGAAGAAACGATTAAACGCTACATCTTAGTTGCCACCGGCACTGGTGTCGCACCTTATCGCGCCATGTTGCCCCAACTTGAAAAACGCATCAAGGACGAAGATCTACACATTGATCTCCTCCTCGGCGTTCAAGGGCGAGAACACCTTCTCTACAGCGATGACTTTCTTGCCTTTGCAAACGCTCATCCCAATTTCCGTTTTCACGCCTGCTACAGCCGCGAAAAAAGCCAAGATTTAAAACCTTTTGAAACATTGGGCTATGTACAAGAACGATTCGACGACTTAAATTTAGATCCACAAGGCGATGTTGTTTATCTGTGCGGCAATCCCACGATGATCGACACGGGTTTTGATTTATTAAAAGAAGCAGGATTTGATCCGAAACAAATTAGACGAGAGAAGTATATTTCGAGTTAAAATAATAAAAAAAACCCACCCCACCCACTTGAACATTCGAGTGGGTGAAGGTGGGTGTTGAGGTTTATAATGTTGACTAGTTATTACTTGAATTCAGGGATAGCCGAATCACCCTTGTTAATACTGTGATCAATATCAATAGGATCCTGCTTGGAGAAGATATTATTTTTCAACAGTTGATCCAACAGATTACCTGAACCTTGAGCTCCACCCTTAGGCGCTGGAGCAACAGGAGGAGGTGGTGGTGGCGGAGGAGCGCCGACTCCTACTGCTGGATCTACTACTGCTACTGGAGGCTGTTCTAGAGCTACAATTACAGGTTGTACTCCTGAACCTTCATTTTGAACTACAGCTTCGCGCTGTGCTCGAACTTCAAGCTCAACTTGAGTTTGAACTACTGGAGTGCCATCTTGTAAACATTTAGTGCCATCTTCAAGTTGATAAGTGCCATCTTCGCATTGATATACAGCTACCTCGTTTGAATCATCCTGTTGAACAGGAACTACAGGCTGTTCTACTTTTGGACCCGCAAAAACCGATTCTTTTTGAAATTTCTCAAAAAAAGCCATAGCGTTCGTTCTATTTTTGACAAATAAGCCCTTTGTGTTATCGTAAAGAAGTTCTCCAATAAAGACTTTTACAAAGTTAGCTTTAAAGTCTGCCGTATAAGAAACATTGTCTTTACTCCACTTGAGCAATGACTGCATCTCTTTGACCTTAGAAATATAATTTTTCGTGACGGGGTCCCTTTTATCAGCATTATTATCTAGATATTTCAATAATACATTCAGATCGTGCTCTGCACCCTTATAAAAGTCTGACCCTGCCTTCTTGTTTGCTTCCAGATTCTTAGCAATTTGTTTCTTATTCGGCGATGCCTTCAATGTTTTTAGCTGGTTTTGTAAATCGTTATCATTCGCCGGCAATGTCGCAATCTGCTCACTAAGCGCTACTCTCTTATTTGCATATCCTTGTACTACCGTATTCTTTTGCGGTGTTAACACTTCTGCTCTAAATCGCTCGGATGGGGTTATTACAATTTTGCCTTCTTTATCTACAATAACTGGGAATTTTTTATTGAAGCCAGCCTCGCGTTTACTATATGATTCCTTGTAGTGCGCACTCTTGGCATCTACCTGCTCAATCTTTTTATTCAAATGATCAAAAATTTCATTTTTTAACTTGATCATTGTTTCTACTTGAGAAAAAGTATCTTTTACACACTTAACTAGCGCTTTTTTATAAGCACCAAAGTTTTTGTTTGGAACAAGTTCAGGAAGGTCTTTGGTCAAGTAAGACAACTGATAGCCCTTTAGGCTCCTCAAAGAATTGGGATGTACCTCATTTTCATCAAACATGATTTTCCCAGGGTTTTTCGAAATCAAACCGTTTTGTTTAAAGTTCTTTTCAAACCCCAATACTTCTTGTCTAAACATTTCAAAAGCTTCTTTTTTTGTTTGAAATTTTTCTTTAAGTTGATTTCCGAAAAGTTCCATTACATCTTCGTTCACGAAGACGGAACCGTCTTGCGAAAAACTAAAAGCACTATCCTCGTCAAACTTAATATCCCGTAATAACCAAATGATTGCATAAAGATCCTTAAGATACGCAAATTCTGCAGATTCAGCACCTGATACATATTTCGGTTTCTGTATATTTTTTTTAGCCATGATTTTTCTCTCTTTTGTTCTTATGGTCCCAATAGGAAGATGATTCCTGATGAGTCTTGAGATGTATTATATGAGTCGAAAATTAAGGGAACATTAGGGTCTGTTGAAATTTACTCTCTTGGCTGCAAAAAAGGTAAATCGGCACAAATTGACATTTTTTTTGTTAAAAACCCGAGTTATGGATAAGAATTTGTTTTCCATACCTATTGAGAAGTTACGAACCAGAAGCCTCCAAATACTTATCCGCATCCAGGGCGGCCAGACAACCTGTTCCTGTTGCAATAAACACACCTCAGACTTCCAATTTAATATGCCTGGAGCCTTGCATGACTGAACTCAAAAAAACACCTGTTTATCAAGCAACTTACACTTTTACCCGCCTAAAATCGCACATGACTAACAACTACAGTCAGTTTGGCTATACTTATAGTGGATAAATTTTTAATCAAAGACTGTACGGTCTCCTAAAAAATGCAAATTTGAGTAATACAAAATGGCTCATCCAAACTCAGATCAAGAAAAAGAGATGGCAAATCGGATCATGCTGGAAGACTCCATTGCTTTGTCGATGTTACGTGAAGTATCCCAAAATAGTGCAATAAAAGAAGTCGTCGCATCGGCAGGATTGACGCTTATCGATCGAGTACTTGACCCCATCATGAGAGTGGTTGCAACGCTCGATAATATTCAAGACTTAGATCGTATTGAACATCAAGAGATCAAGAAAAGTATCCTTGCTTTAGTCGACCAACACGCTGCAGAAGGTGTGCAGTATGGCGGCATCATGAAGGACACTAAAAAAAATGAAATTTTAAAAGATCTCGATACCGTGAAAGAATTTCTTGAACGAGTTAAATCTGAGATAGAATATGAAAACATTCTTCAGATTGCTCCAAATGATTTGGATGCGATAGCACGCGTTACAAAAGTGATGTGTGATTTAAGTTTTTGTTATGTAGAATGCTTAAAATCACTGCACACTGAAAATTTTACGAATATTGCAAATATGATTCGCCCGAGCGCAGAAGAATTAGATATTCGCATTCCCCGAAAAGAAGCCATGCTAGCAGAATCATTTGGAATCAGCACAAGCAAACCTGGAGATTTAAGCCTAAAAAACCTAGGGACAGGAAGAGCGGCAGGCAAGGCAGCTTTTAGTGATGTTGCCATGTACAAAAGGCTTGAGCTGCTTCGCAATGTGGTCAATGACAAAGTAAAACATGGAAACATTGATCATTTAACTGGAAATGATCGTAACGTTTTTTTATCAAATGTCTTGAAACTTCACTATTATAAAATGCCTGACATTGACACAGAAATGCTTGCAAATCCCGATGCAGATCGATTAGAAATATTATCTGCCATCGAACATTTCAATCAACTATGTGCGCTCGTTAGTCGGACAAAGCCCGATGATCCCACACTGCCTCAAGCACAAGACAATCTAATTCAAGCCATGAGCCACCTCACCGAACTTGGGCTGATGAATGATACAGCCCTTGCGGAATATGCACAAAAACAGCAAACAACATTTGAAAAATTGGCACAAATGACTTATGGTAATCTTCCTCTTGTCGCAAGCGCATCTGGAACAACGGGACGATTGTTAGTCGCTCTGCAAGACATGCAATGTTTCTACAGTCACAGTACAGGGGAATTTAATTTTAATCAGGCACAAATCATGGCAAATTGTTTATTAGGCTCTATTATGCACGGAGGGCATCATTCATTTTTGGAAGTCGCTGAAATATATAATCGGTTGATCGATATCGCTGCACTGGAAATGGCAGAAAAAAAACCGGAAGAGCTTAAAGCAATAGGCGGTGAACAAGGTCTTCCCTATTATCATATAGGTGATTATGCTTCATTTTTCTCACCCACTTACAGACCTCAAGTGATTGATAGAGCAAGAGAAGATCTGGCAAATAAAGAAGCTCCTTCAGATATTAGCCCCAAAAATGGTTAAGCTGCTTCTTTTTTGAACGAAATTTTGATACAATCACCACACTTAGTTTTAAGGGTCTACCAGTTTCATAATTGGAGAATCTTTTTTAGGAAAAATCGATACTGGAGAAATAAAATGCAGCCCCTTTTAGTCAGTGATGTTAAAGCAATAATAAATACCAAAGGCCTCGATTTTCAAGATCAAAACAAAGCTAATCTACTTCAGAATCTACTCAATTTTCAAAACAACAATAATAATGACAACGCTGAACTCACTTCTCTACAACACTTTAATTTAATTCGTCAATTAGTTGACTGGGATATTCTTTCTCCTTCTCACCGTATTTTTGCGTTCCCTTTGAGAATTAAAATGGGTGTTCATTTCTTTTCCGCCTGTAAATCTCTAGTAAGTAAACAATTATTTAATCAAGAAATCATGTGTCATCTTGCACAAATTCCTGAGCTCAATGTTAACAGTGTTGCAACTTCTTTTTCACTCTTAACTCAAAAAAAATGGGATAACAATTACACAGAAATGTTTTGGGAATTCCCTTTTGAATTTCATCAGCTGATCAAAAACACCAGGCTTTCTGATTTAAAACAGGATACTTTTTCTCAACTCTATTCTAAATGTCTTGAACAAAAAGAATCGCAATCCGTTTTAACTCTTTGAAGAACTTCTTTCTTTTTTACGAACCAGAAGCCTCCAAATACTTATCCGCATCCAAGGCGGCCATACAACCCGTTCCTGCTGAGGTGATCGCCTGACGATACACTGCATCCATCACATCGCCGGCGGCAAATACACCGGGAATAGAAGTCTGTGTGGCCCCTCCTGATGCACCGCCTTTTACCTGAATATAACCTGAATCCGTCATACCCAATTGACCGGCAAAAATCTGTGTATTAGGACTATGGCCGATCGCAATAAATACACCTCGAACCTCTAATTCTTTCGTTTCGCCATTGTTATGTTTTAGGCGCACGCCAGTCACACCACTGCCGTCGCCCAAGACTTCATCCAACACATAATTAAGCGCTAATTTAATATTTTGTTTATGCATGAGTCGATCAATTAAAATTTTCTCTGCGCGAAATTTCTCACGACGATGGACTAAGGTCACCTCAGCCGCCAGATTCGAAAGGTATAAAGCATCTTCAACAGCGGTATTTCCACCACCCACCACAACCACTTTCGCGCCCTTATAAAAAAAGCCATCACAGGTTGCGCAACCTGAAACGCCGCGTCCTTGAAAGGCTTGTTCCGAAGGTAATCCTAAATATTTTGCTGAAGCACCTGTTGCAATAATTAAAGCATCACAGGTGTATTCCACTTGATCACCCTTTAGCACAAAGGGTTTTTGTTTTAAATCGACGGATTGAATATGATCCATAATCACCTGCGTCTCAAAACGCTCCGCATGTTTGCGCATCCGATCCATCAAATCAGGCCCTTGCAACCCTTCCACATCGCCCGGCCAATTATCCACATCGGTAGTTGTCATCAACTGACCACCGCTTTGTAAGCCCGTGATCAAAACCGGCTTTAAATTTGCACGCGCTGCATAGACGGCTGCCGTCCAACCTGCAGGCCCTGATCCAAGAATAATTAAACGGTGATGTTGTCTATTCATCATAATTTCCTTAAAACATGTAGGCTGGGTTAGCGTATTCGCGTAACCCAACAAATCAAATGTGCAAAAAAACGACATTGTTGGGTTACGTCCGGCCTCCGGCCGTTCTAACCCAACCTACTCCGTATTAGATTTCTTTCTCACAATCCAAAACCCCTTCCCGCCCGCCTGAACAAGCCTTCTCAACCAGCTCTTCCAAACTCAGCTTTGGGTAATTTAACACACGAATCAACATCGGAAGATTCAAGCCTGCAACCACGCGAACCCCAGAACCTTCGCCTTTCAAGGCCTGAGAAAGATTACTGGGTGTTGAACCAAACATATCGGTTAATACCAAAACCCCATCGCCCTGATCACAACTTGCTAATACTTCTTTTAACCGCGGCAATAGCCGCTCCGGATCCGTGTCATAACGCACAGCAATGGCTTGAACAGACAAAGCAGGGGCCGTACCGAGCGTGGTTATCACGGTGTCCAAGAGCGATTGCCCTAAGTTATTATGCGTCACTAGAAGAATACTTACTGCCATAATCTAAACCTCTCTGCCAATTTTTATTGTACGCCCTTTCATTCCGACTAAAAACCCACAATGGCCTATCATTCGCGCAGAGGTGACACGCCAAAGGTGTGGCATCCTGAGTGTAGCGAAGGACCTTGAATCCAATCTTATGTAAAAGGATTCTTTCCTTAAAACCCTTGCGTATGACGAAAGAATCCGAGAAACTAACACCTTAATTTCATTCATAAGGTGACATTGTGCCCGAATTTTCACTCAGTTACAAAAAAGCTGGCGTTGATATTGATGCAGGTCATGAACTCGTCGAACGCATCAAAAAAATTGCCGAAGACACCAAACGTCCTGGAGTTCTAGGTAATTTGGGTGGTTTTGCCGCCCTCTTCGAGCTCCCACTCGGCCGCTACCGCAAACCCGTCATTGTTTCCGCCACCGATGGCGTCGGCACCAAACTCAAGCTTGCTATTGCCAGCGGCCAGCACAATACCATCGGCATCGATCTCGTTGCCATGTGCGTTAATGACCTCATCGTCTGCGGCGCTGAACCTCTCTTCTTCCTCGACTACTATGCCAGCAGCAAACTCGATGTCGACGTGGCTGCAGCTGTCATTGAAGGGATTGGCAAAGGCTGCAAACAAGCGGGTGCTGCCCTCGTCGGCGGTGAAACAGCAGAAATGCCAGGCCTTTATCAAGCAAAAGACTACGACCTCGCGGGTTTTTGTGTAGGGATTGTCGAAAAAGATCTCATCATTGACGGCTGCAAAGTCCAAATTGGTGACCAGATTATCGGCCTCGCCTCTTCTGGCCCACATTCCAACGGCTACTCCTTAATCAGAAAAATCCTCGAACTGCGTAATCTTGCTCACGATCAATCCTTAATCAACACCCTACTTGCACCGACCCGAATCTATGTTAAGCCTATTTTAAAATTACTTGAAAACTATCCTGTTCACGCCATGGCTCACATCACTGGCGGCGGCTTACTGGACAATATTGCTCGCGTTTTGCCACCTGGCTGCCAAGCCGTCATTGAAACCTCGTGCTGGCAACAACCCTCTATTTTCAACTGGCTTCAAGAACAAGGTCGCATTTCAACAGAAGACATGCATCGAACCTTCAATTGTGGAATAGGCATGACCCTCGTTGTTCCCAAGGAAGATACTGCAGCCATTCAACAGTTTCTCAACACTCAAGCTGAACCTTCCTGGGTTATTGGAGAAATTACCAGGGCTTCAGAAACCAATCCCAGGGTTGTCATTCGTTCATGAACGAGCCGTTGCAACTGATTATTCTAATCTCCGGCAACGGCAGCAATCTGCAAGCCATCATCGACGCGATCGCACAGGATCAATTGCCCGCTCGTATTTGCCTCGTCATCAGCAATCGTGCAGATGCCTTTGGGCTCACGCGCGCCCGTCAAGCAGGTATCCCAACTGAAATTTTATTGCACGCTGATTATTCACAGCGCGAAGCTTATGATCGTGCGCTGCGTGAAACCATTGATCGATATTTAGACCCGACTCAAAAAAGCCTCATTGTTCTTGCAGGATTCATGCGCATTTTGAGTCCTGAGTTCGTGGCTCACTATTGCGGCCGGATCATCAACATTCATCCCTCTCTCTTACCCAAATATCCTGGGCTCCACACCCATGAACGCGTCTTAGAAGCCGGTGATCGTGAACATGGCACCACCGTTCACCTCGTCACTGAAGATTTAGACGCAGGTCCCATTTTAGGCCAACGTAAGCTGGATGTACGCCCAGATGACACCCCAGAAACCCTACAAGCCCGGGTTCATGCCCTTGAACATGAACTTTATCCAGAGGTGATCCGACATTTCTGCAAAGACCTGCCTTCCGACCTGTAAATAGAATTTACATATAAGCTTTCCTCTTCTAAAATAAATTGCTAAGATCAGGATTCAGACCATGAGGTCTTTATGTGAAAGGAAAAGACATGACCGTCAAATCACAACTCATCAAATCGATTGCAAAGCATCAACACGACATGACAGAACACGACGTCGAAGTCGCTGTGAACCATCTCATCGACCATCTTTGCGATACCCTTGTCCAAGGCGAACGAATTGAAATCCGTAATTTTGGGGGCATTACACCCAAAGAACAGGCTTCACGGCGTGCGCGCAACCCCAAAACCGGCAAAAAATTAATTGCACCGCCCAAGCGGACACTTCATTTCAAACTGGGCAAAGGCCTATTTGATCGTGTGAATGTCAGCATGGCCAATGGTATTAAAATCAATGAATCAAAAGAATAAGTGAGTCCTACATGAGTGTAAAGTCAGATCGCTGGATCCGCCGCATGGCGGAAAATCATGGGATGATCGAGCCCTTCGAACCAAAACAAGTTCGATTGCATGGCGATAAAAAAATCATTTCCTATGGCACCTCCAGCTATGGTTACGACATCCGTTGTGCCGATGAATTTAAAATTTTCACTAACATCAACAGCACAATCGTCGATCCGAAAGATTTCGATCACACTAGTTTTGTGGATGTTCAATCTGATATTTGCGTTATTCCGCCCAATTCATTTGTGCTCGCCCGTTCCGTGGAATATTTTCGAATTCCCCGTGATGTCATCACCATTTGCTTAGGTAAATCCACTTATGCACGCTGTGGCATCATTGTAAATGTCACGCCGCTGGAGCCTGAATGGGAAGGTCATATTACCTTGGAATTTTCAAACACGACGCCCCTACCCGCAAAAATCTATGCGAATGAAGGTGTCGCTCAAATTTTATTTATCGGTGCTGATGAAATTTGCGAAACCTCGTATAAAGATCGCGCCGGCAAATACCAAGGCCAACGCGGCGTGACGTTGCCGAGGTCTTGAAAACGCTGTCCGGTATGCTGAATATTCTTGAGGGTTGTCATCCTGAGCAATAAGCCAACGGCTTAACAAATCTCCCAAACCTGATGAATCCTTTGCCGTGAATAATCCTTATCAAGCGTTTTCTGCGTGATATCGCGCACCTCAAAGTGCTGTGCAAGAACAGGATCTAATTTAAACTTCTGATAATTCGTCGAAAAAAACAAGGTTCCGCCAGGTTTTAAATGGTGCATCGCCTTTTCAATTAATTCGACATGATCGCGTTGAATATCCAAGACACCGATCATACTCTTTGAATTTGAAAACGTTGGCGGATCCAATAAAATCAGATCAAACTTTTCATTATTTTCATCCAGCCATTTCAAACAATCCGCACGATGCAATTGATGCAAACTATCACTGAATCCATTCAAGGCCAAATTTTTTCGCGCCCAATTTAAATACGTCGATGACAAATCCACACTCACCGTCGCATGTGCGCCACCTTTGGCCGCATGCACAGTTGCAGAACCTGTATAACAAAATAAATTTAAAAACCGTTTGCCTTTTGATCGCTGTTGAATCATTAATCGCAAAGGACGGTGATCTAGAAATAAGCCCGTATCAATGTAATCCGTTAAATTAACCCAGAGTAAACAACCATGTTCTTGTACTTTTAATAACTCCCCCTGCTCTGAAAACCGCGAATATTGCTGAGTGATTTTTTGCTTTTTGCGTTGTTTCACAATGACATGAGCAGGACTCACATTCAAAACCTGTGGAATAGCAGACAAAATTTCATTTAATCGGGCTGTTGCTTTTTCAGGATCAATAGTTTTAGGGGGTGCATATTCTTGCACATGAACATAATCTTGATACCGATCAATCGCTACCGCATATTCAGGCATGTCCGCATCATAGACACGATAACATTCAATTTTATTTTTTTGCGCCCAGCTTTCTAACTGCTTTAAATTCTTCGCCAACCGATTCGCAAACATTTGTGCACCTGGAGAAAGCTCAACGGGCGCAGTAGGTATTTCTTCTTGTTTCTCTGACGGTTCGATCACACGTTTTTGTACAAACCATTCTGACGTGACATGAAATAATAATAAACGACAGGCCAGATGACCATTGAAAAAATTATAATAATGCCGCGCTCGAATGCCCATGTTTCGACCCAGCTCTGGATTTCCCACAAAGAGAGCGACCTGCCAATCGAGAAATTCTTGCCTGATCCGCTCGCCAAAATGTTGAAATAAAGGTTTGAGCTGCTCCACTTCACCCAGACGTTCACCATAGGGCGGATTCGTAATTAATAATCCCGGTTTTAAAACATGGTGAGTGGGTTTTACCAATTGAGCTAATTCTTTTACGGATACTCTGATCCGATCTGTAAATCCAGCTCGCGCAATATTATCGCGTGCCATACTGATCGCGCGTGGGCTTGCATCATAACCAAAAATTTCTGGCAAATTTAGCATGCCTTTTTCGCGCCGCGCATTCGCTTCATCGCGAAGACGCTGCCAAAGCGCGGGTTCATGGCCCAACCACGTTTCAAACCCAAAACGACGGCGCATTAAACCCGGCGCAGTATCGCTGGCCATCAATGCCGCTTCAATTAATATCGTGCCGGATCCGCACAGTGGATCCAAACAAGGTGCACCCTCTTTCGCTAATTGCGGCCAATTTGCACGTAATAATAAAGCAGCAGCTAAATTTTCTTTCAGTGGTGCTTCACCTTGCTCTAAACGATATCCTCGGCGATGCAAGCTGTAGCCCGATAAATCTAAACTCACTTGTGCAATACCGCGGTATAAAAAAACATTTACACGCAAAGAGGCATTAGCTTTATCAATGTTCGGCCGCCAACCACTTTTATCTCGAATCGAATCGACGATCGCATCTTTTACTTTTAACGCGCCAAACTGTGTATTTCGAATGCATTCTGATTCACCCGAAAAATCAACACAGAGCGTGCCATTTTTAGGTAGATGTTCCAACCAAGGAAATTCATAAATACCTTTGTATAAGGCATCCACATCATCCACGGTGATTTTAAAAAGATGTAATAAAATTCGGCTCGCTAACCGAGACCATAAACACGCTTGATAGGCCGTTTCTAAGGTGCCTCCAAAAAACACACCGGCTGTGGTTTGCTTGGTATGTTGTGCGCCGAGTGCTTTTAATTCGTCTTCAAGTAACCCTTCAAGACCTTTAGGGCAAGTTGCAAAATAATCCGTTTCAATATTATTATTCATTATTATTTTTTAATCCCATCTTTAAATATTGAAACAAGGCACGATAAGCGTCTTTTTTATCTGAGTTTAGTTCTAACACAGCACGTTTAATATGCTGCCTCAATTGCTGTGCATCCACATTCGGATGTTCGTTTAAATATGCTGTTAATGCGGGCTTTCCTTCTTGAATTAAACGATCACGCCAACGCTCTAATTCATAAAAATCAGCCAGATTTTTTTGATCGTGCACACGCAGGGCTTGAAGCTGCATTTGGATCACATCTGCATCCACACGGCGCATGAGTTTACCGACAAATTGTTTTTGGCGACGAATCGCCTCATGTCCATGCAATCGCTTCGTCAAGCAAATGGCAGAAAAAAGAGGTTCAGGAAGTTCAAATTGCTCAAGCTGATCGAGGTTGAGCGCAATCAATGCCTCGCCAAGGGCTTGCACATCATGCATCTTTCGCTTTCGCTCAGATTTGCTTACTTCCAGGGGCGTTTCTTCTTCCACGACGTGCGATTTCCAGTTGAATTTGAACCGCACATGATATACTCTGGCCATTCTTTCGTCAATCTGAAAGTAAAAATGGAGATCCCATGCACGATTACCAACGAAAATTTATTGAATTTGCTCTTGACCAACAAGCGCTACTGTTTGGCGATTTTACGCTCAAATCAGGCCGAAAAAGCCCTTATTTTTTTAATGCTGGCGTTTTCAATACGGGCAGAGCCTTGGCTCAATTAGGTCGCTACTATGCCGCTGCCTTGACTGCATCGGATCTCAACTACGACGTGTTATTTGGCCCCGCCTACAAGGGAATTCCTCTTGTTAGCGCCACGGCTATCGCCCTGGCGACAGAACACAACCAAGATAAACCCTTTTGTTTTAATCGAAAAATTGCCAAAGATCATGGCGAAGGCGGTGTGATTGTCGGTGCTCCCTTGAAGGGCCGTGTCGTCATTGTTGATGATGTCATCACTGCAGGCACCGCTGTTCGTGAATCGATGAAACATATTGAACAAGCAGGTGCTCAACTTAGCGGTATCTTGATTGCCTTGGATCGACAAGAAAGAGGCCTAGGGGCACTTTCTGCAATTGAAGAAATTGAGCAACATTATGGCATTGATGTGATTCGCATCGTTTCATTATCTGATTTAATTCAATATTTGCAAGAAAATCGAAAATTTGCACATTTAGTGGATCAGTTTGAAGCATATCGAGAGCAGTATGGAGTTACTGTTAAAGTTTAACCTGCACCACATCACCAACAACCCGCACAGGAAACGTTAAAATATCTTCATAAGCCGGTGGACACATCACTTCGCCGGTTTTGATACAAAATGCAGCACCATGTCGCGGGCAAATGATTTGATCGCCTTCAATATCGCCATTACTTAAAATGCCAGAATCATGGCTGCAGCGATCTTCAATAGCATAAAATTCACCATCGAGATTAATAAGCACAATGGCCTGTCCATTGATATCACATTTTTTCATGCTTCCTATCGCAAGATCGTTTATATTAGCAACCTCGATCCAATCTGACATTTTATCCGACCCTTTATGACAACATCATTTGAAATATTACAACAACGCATTCGCACAGCAGAACTCGCTGCGCATCGCCCTGAAGGTTGCATTCAATTGCTTGCTGTGAGTAAAGCACAGAGCGCGGAACAAATCAAAACTCTTGCAGAATTGGGGGTACGTGATTTCGGTGAAAATTACTTGCAAGAAGCTCTGCCTAAAATACATGCACTGTCAGATCTTCATTTGCACTGGCATTTTATTGGTCATATCCAACGAAAAAAAGCGAAGCTCATTGCTCAGCATTTTGATTGGGTTCACAGTGTTGATCGCCTCGACGTGGCTGAAGCTTTATCAAGGGCTCGTGCGGATCATGTTCTACCCTTGAATATTTGCATTCAAGTCAATGTCAGCCGAGAACCACAAAAATCAGGTGTTCTTCCTGAAAACTTATCGGCCTTGATCCATCAAATCTCCTTATTGCCCCACCTCACATTGCGTGGTTTAATGACCATTCCAAAAGAAAATGACGGTGAGCACGCTTATCGTGAATTGCATCGTCTCTATTGTGCATTACAAGAACAAGGTTATGAATTAGATACCTTGTCCATGGGGATGTCTGATGATTTCGAGATCGCCATCGCCCAGGGCGCAACATTAATACGAATTGGCACAGCACTTTTTGGCTCAAGGAGTACATCATGAAAAATTTAAAGATTGCCTTTATTGGCGGCGGAAATATGGCTACGAGTTTAATCAGCGGCCTGCTCGCCGATGGTTATCATGCGAAGCAAATCTGGGTTTCGGAACCCAATGTAGAAAAACGGGCCTATTTGCAAGCTGCATTAGGCATTCATGTGGTCTCACAAAATGCTGAATGCCTTGAAGCCGATGTGCTCGTATTTGCCGTCAAGCCACAAGTGGCACAACAAGTGATTTCAGAAATTGCAGCGCCTTTTCAAGCCAATCGCCCCTTAGTGATTTCGATCATGACCGGCATCAAAATCACACATTTTGAAGAATACCTCGGCAAAACCGCGATCGTTCGGACGATGCCTAATACACCAGCCCTCGTTCGCGCGGGCGCCACAGGTTTATTTGCCAATGAGCAAGTCTCACCTGAACAAAAAAATTGCGCTGAATCAATCCTGCGCGCCGTGGGTATCACCGTTTGGCTTGAAAAAGAATCTGATTTGGATCTCGTTACTGCACTCTCAGGCAGTGGCCCTGCTTATTTTTTATATGTGATGGAAGCGTTGCAACAAGCGGCGATTGGCATGGGTATGACCACAGAAACAGCGCGTTTATTGACGCTTCAAACCGCATTGGGCACAGCGCGCCTCGCCATGGAGAGCAATGATCTTGACGTCACTGAATTACGCCAACGTGTGACCTCACCTCAAGGCACGACAGAACGTGCGGTGAATGTCTTAAAAGAAGCCAATATTTTGGGTATTTTTGAATCAGCTGTGCAAGCGGCTTTCAAACGCGCTGAAGAGTTAGGTGAGAATCCATTTTAGACCTTTTCCACACAAAGAAAAGCAAGTATACTGCCCGACTCCGGAGAGGTGGCCGAGTGGCTGAAGGCGCTCCCCTGCTAAGGGAGTATGGGGCCAAAAGCTCCATCGAGGGTTCGAACCCCTCCCTCTCCGCCAAATAAGAAAACTTCCTTGCGGGCAAAATTATTCTTGCCCTTTAAATTTATTATTCCCATCATCCCGGGCCCTTTTTATATAGGGGGTGGTTCTTAGCGCGTACTCGCGCGTTAGAACCACTAAGGCTTATTAATACATGGCGGGATCCAGGAAAAATAAAAAAAGATTTATTCATTATTTCGCAAATTTTATATCCGTTCATGGGTTATTGATTGCGTAGAGAAATTGGTGGTATAAGGGATTCACTCTGTTCGTTTGGATGTTAGGGATGAAAAAAGATACTGTGATGTCGAAATGTGAAGGCAGATGCCAATGCGGTAATATTCGCTATGAATGCCCTAACCAGCCACAAGAACTTTATGTCTGTCATTGTACAGAATGCCACCACCAATCTGCATCAGCATTTGGAATTAGCTATATTGTGCCTCGCACAAATTTTGAACTTAAAAAAGGCGAACCTTATTTTTGGACTCGAGATACTGATAGCGGGAAAAAACTTGAATGTGCCTTTTGCCCAAATTGTGGCTCACGCCTTTGGCATCAATATTCTCCGATGTCTGAAATGGTATCGATAAAAGGTGGTTCTTTGGATAAATTCGTAGATATTTCGAACGCAGTCCACATCTGGACTTCTCACAAACTTCCTGGTGTTACGATACCAGAAAATGCAAAACAATTTCCTACTGAACCTGAAGAGACCTAATATTGCACCCGTAATTCAAGAAAAAAGCCATTAAAGGTTATTTAAATCTAAAGAGAGGCCATGAACGGTTCAATAAAATTCTCTTCACAGGCCAAAACCCATATACCTATGTACTACTGATATTAATTGCCGGTTGTGGCTGGCGAAACAAATGGAGTACCGTGATACGGAGATGATCATCAAAACTTACGGGAAATGGATCTCTGATTTTTCGATCAAAATGGGCATGGAATATACTACATTTTGGCATTGGCAATGCCATTTTTACTGTAATTACGGCATCGCTGTTGCCACTTTGCAATATAGCGTCACAACGAAGGATCTCCTGAGCGCAGCGTTCGATCTCTTAGCGCAGCGTTAGCCGCAAGGTCTAAAGTTACCCTCTCAGCGGGAGATTCTTCGTTGCGCTAACGCTTGCTCAGGATGACACCGAGGTAAAAATAGCATCCATCTAAAAATTATTTCTTCCATTTCAACTCAGTTGTGCCTTCTTATCCACGATAGTCATCTTAACTAGCTTGGGCAATTCATCATTGTAATCGGCTATTTTTTGGATCATATCTACAAAATATTTGTGTAAATTATTAAGTAAAGTTGCCCATTTTTTTGTAATGACATGCTCATCTGCTTTCGTGAATCTGATGATCAGTTCTTCTACCTTTTTATCCATAGTAATTTGCACATCGTCAAATGAACATGTAGGCTCCATCATGAGCAATGTTTGATTTCCTGAAAAAGGTAGATGATAAATGACTTCAAAAGGTTCAACACGTTTGATCACTTTATCCCAATGCATCATTAATGCTGGAATCAAATATTTTCGTACGAGCTGATCGCGATAAAGTGCTTCTTTGATCATGAGTAGATCTTCTTTTTCAAATATTTCTTGTTTGAGTTGCTGCTTTTGCTCATTTAAATAAGTATGGATATTATTTTCACAAAAAAGCTTCATTTTTATGGTTCTTGTAAATTTCAAGTGGGTAAACAGGCTGGATTAAGCTTGCTAAAATCGAGCCCACCCGTGATCAAATATACAATGGTTCTGAAGTGTTTAAATTTATATCCT
>JAKBBU010000028.1 GCA_021808365.1 Pseudomonadota bacterium | reverse complement strand
GATGTGTTAGCCAAACCCACATTTTCAACACCTTCTGGTGGTGGCTTAGATTGTCGAGATGTGACGCAAGCAAATCCTCTCCCTTCCTCACAAAGTTGTAATTATGCGGTCACATTGTATGGGGCTGGACCAGGAACAGCGGAGGCTACCATCAGTGTGGCGGCTGCTGGCATTCCTCTACACCGGAATAATTTTCCATCGTCAACAATCACCGTTGTGAAACCGACGATGCAAGCGACGTGGAGCTTTGGGACGCCCCCGAGTGGAGCGACGTTGACGAGTGGTTCGGGGACGTCGACGACCTTGACGTATACGATTGACAATTCATTATCGACGATTCCCTTGGTATTGACATCCAATAATGAAATTTCTGTGACGAACACGTTTGCCAGTGCAAGTGTGGCGACAGTTGGAAAACTTCAGCTAGGGACATGTACATCCCAGGGGAAGCATGTTCAGAATCCTAAGGGTGGAGCTGGGCAAGCAGCTACCATCCCTGCGAGTGCAACGTGTACCGTGACGGTTTCGGTGACGGCAGGTTCGACAGCAGGTTCGGGTGCGGTGACGTTAACATTGAGTCCGAAGAATGGAACCAGTCAATATCAAACCTCAGGGACGGTAACCGTGAGTGCTCCTGCGCCGGTGACTTATGGTGTGTCGTCTAACTTCGAGTCGGGGAATGTGGGTGCTATTGATCCGAACAGCAAGAACCATGCGAGCACGGTTGTCGTGTACACCCTCACAAATAACTCGAGCGATACAAGTTTGAATGTGACAGGTGTTGGTTTTACAAGCTCGCCGACTGGTTTATTAAGTGGTGTGTATGACGGAACATACTCAAATTGTAATGCAGGTGCAGGGCAGAACTTTACTCTACCCCCAAGCCCAAATCCAGGTTACAGTTGTAATTATGCAGTGACGGTGACTTCTTCTTCGAACACGAAGGGGAACGGTACTCTTGCGATCAATTTAACGAGCAATGGGACGATGAGCGGTACAGGTGCATCGCCCACGATTAAAGTTGGGCTGGCCAGTGAGGTGCCGCAAGCGACATGGGGATTTGGGGCGACGGCGCCGAGCGTGACGTTGACACCCAGTTCGCCAACACAGACGTTGACGTACACGATTCAAAACACATCGGACATACCCTTGGTTTTGTCTACAAGCAGTATTAACATCTTGGCGGGTAATGGTTTATCGGCGAGTCCGGCAGCAACGCCGTGGACGAATTGCACGAGCTCAGGCCAAAAGCAGCCCATCACGCAAGGAGGAAGCATTCCCGCCAACAGTTCGTGTGATTACAATGTGGTGGTGACTTGGGCGAAGCCGACGACGAAACCGACGACGACCTCGGGTGAGGTGACGTTGACGGTGAGCCCGAAGAATGGATCACCTTCAAGTGCCTATCAGATAGGCACGGTGACTGTCAGTGCAGCATCATCAGGTAGCATTAACTATACAATTAAGGCACTGCCTGCGCCAAAAACAAGAGGACCCCAATATTTGGGGTCTTATGGTGTACAAACTGGACAGGCCGTAACAACCTATTATGAAGTTAAAAATAATGAAACAGTTGCGGGCAACGATCTGAGGATCACCGAATTGACGGGTGCGGGTTCAAACACTGTGCCTTTTACAAATGTCACTGCAGTGGCGTCCACTAATACAAAAATCCCTGTTTGTAGTACAAGCACACCCTTGGTAGCTGGCGCGAGGTGTGAATATGCCGTTTCAGGTACAGCACCCTCATCTGCTTTTGCAATGACTCAGGGACCTTATTTAGGATTAACGGTACAAACCTCAAACGGAAGTTTTAATAGCCAAGGCAATACATCAGGCACTACTTATGCCCAGGTTGTGGTTGTACCGCCAGCAGCTGCTTCTTGGAGTTTTGGGACTGTCCCTCCTATAGCGGCTGTAGGTCTAAATTCAACAACACGCTTAACTTTTCAAATTAAAAATACATCAACCGTAGCCGCACCTTTATTTTTGAAGGTAAGCGATTTTACAGTTGATACAACGGGATTACCGTCAACTGTTGCAACGGCGGGCAACACGCCCACATTGACATGCCCAGCCTCTAAGAATGGGCAGTATGCTTTACTTCCAGGCGCTTCTTGTTTTTACTCCATTCCTGTTACTGGGGTTGGTGAAGGGAAAGGTTCGCTCAGCGTATCTGCGACAATTAACGGTATTACCACTCCACAGGCAGGTGAAGTGTATGTTGGGAGTGGTAATGTTGGGCAAGGCATTAACTGGAATGTGGTCTCTACGCTTTCACAACCACGGGTATTAACGACTTCAAGTGGGGCGCAAAAACTTGCATTTACGGTGACAAATGTAGGTTCTAATTCTTTGAAAATATTAAAACTTAACATGTTGTCCTCCAATCATCAGGCATTCACCCATCTCCGCCCACTTCGAGAGAAAAAAGGCAATTTGAACCCCTTGTGCACTGAAGGCGCAATAATTCCTACTACTTCCGGAAATGGCGGTAATGGCTTTTGTATGTACGAAATGATGTTTATTCCGGCTGCGGCAGGAACAGGGGAGATCTCACTTCAAGTTATCACGAATAGTTCCCCCGTTGTTCAAACAGCAAGTACACCCTTGATTGAGATTTCGAATGCTTCGCCAACAACCGTGACGTCTTTAAAAATTTCTAAAGAGCCTACGACGATTCAGACCATGGGATCTTCTGGGCAAATGGTTCTTAAATATGTGATCTACAATCCCAATAGTACAGAAGTTCCATTTACGCCTTCATTTAGCCAAGGTCTTACCCCCACGTTTTTAGGGACCTGCAAAAATGTTGTATCGGCCAAGAAAAGCTGTGTACTCTTAGTAGGGTTGACGGTCAACGCTCAGACACGTCCTGGTACTTTAACGGACCAAGCGCTGACATTGACTTATGGGAGTGCTCAAACAACGCCCTCTTCGCCCATCTCTATCGTTATTCCGTCGCCTTCTTCAAGCGTCTTGGTCACTGCGAATGTTCCTGAGTTGGTGATGGGGTATAAAGGTAATCAAAATATTACGTTTACCATCACAAATCCTTCGAATGCTATTGTTTCCCTCCAACCTATTGCTACTGCTGCAGCTGTTGCCAGTGTGTCGAGTGATTTGTATGTAGCGCAGCCTACTCCAGCGCCCTCGCCAGCTACTTCTTGCAGTATTCAAAATAGTAACAACAATGCTTCAAACACAACCTTACTGCCTCATCAGTCCTGTAGTGTTTCTGTTACTGTTACTGGACAAGGATATACAAATGTCACGCCTGGCGTTTCCGTGAAGTTTTCTGTCTTAGATACAAATAATTCAACCTACACAGTAACTACATTACCTATACGTCTTACGCTGAATGATTGGGAAGTTTTGGTCATCCAAGAACCCCCATCTCCTTTTGCACTTAATACCTGGACAGGTGCTGTTTTTGAAGTGAAAAATGAAGGAGCTAGTCCGATTCTTCTTCAAAGCCTAGCTCTTTCAACCAAGGACGTTGTTACGAGTACGGGTGCTTCCTCTTCGCCTTCAGTGAGTATTGCTGCTTTTGGAGATAATAGTGCTAGTGATCCTTGTGTACCAGGAACTATTCTTGCGACAGGAAAAAGTTGTAAATATCCTGTAAGAATTTATGGTAAGTCGCTAAACCAGTTACAGTCAGGTACTAATGCCTTGGTATCCCTAGTTGTTACGGCGGGAGGATCCAACGTTGCGAACCAAAGCGGTTCCACAGATGCGGTGCTTGTTGTTAACCCGAGCGATCTTCCTGCAATCCACGTTGCTAAAACAGGATTATTTTCACCTCGTACAATGTTTACCAACTCACAACAAGTGTTGATTGTTCAATTACAAAATTCAAGCTCAACTTATCCTGTGACCCTCGGGCCTATAACATTGAGTGATGTTGCTGAAGGAATGACTGGAAAAGCTGATGGCAGTACAGCATCAACGTATCCAGCGGTGATTACCAATTTTTGTAGTAGTTCAGGCGCCGCTCAAGTGCCTGTAAGCGCAACGTCCCCCGCGTATTGCTATGTGTTTGTCACTGAAACATCTAATAATACGCCGGGTCTTGTTCACCAAATACTTCACATTCCTTATGCCAGTGGTGAATTAATTCAGCCGATTAATTTCGAAGTGAAAGCACCGCCATTAAAACGACAATTTACTTTTGTAAATAACTGTAATTTTCCAGTTTGGGTGGGTGCATTGGGTGCGGGAACTCCTGTTCTGAATTCAACCCAAGCTGATAAACCGCCTAAGACACAATGTAATTCGAATGCAGATTGTCCTACGAATAGCTCCTGTATAACGACAAACACGACTACAGGGGTTAACCAATGTTTTTGGAATGCACCGGTTCCACCAAGCAATAATTATGAGTTAGCTGCAAATGGTGGGAGCAGTGTTTGGCAAATTCCATTTAAACCGGATCAAAATAAGAACTATCTGTCCACCGTCGGTGAAATTTGGGGTGGTACATTTGTAGGGCGTACGGGTTGTGATACACCGGGACTTCAGACCTGTATGACAGCAGATTGTTCACAGGGTGCGCTTTCTGATGTGGGTGCAGGTTTGCCTGGAAGTTCATTTCCTCTGACGGGTTCTTGTATGCCAGGGGGTGGACCACAACCTCCCATGACCAAGATTGAGCCTTTATTAGTCTTGGGAAATGTCCCTAAGCCTCCATTTTCAAACGCCTGGGTTTCAACCCAGGATTATTATGATATTTCATTGGTGAATGGTTTTAATATTCCCGCTGAAATTGCGCCTGATAATCCTCCTCCTGGTTCAACCACCACCACACCGTATAATTGCCAACCTGCGGGAGGACCGAATGAAATTGGTGGTGATGGTACTATACCCACTTTAAATGGATATTCGAGTACGATTGGTGCGTGCAGTTGGCAGTTCAATTGGCCTTCGAGTTGGAATGGAGTGGGAGGCACTCCTGGTTCACCCGCAGTAGGGAGTTATGTGACAAGGATTTTTGTACCTTCGGGCGTAAAATCTAAGAGCTGTGCCTCAACGACTCAATGTGGTAAGTCCCAAGTTTGTGGTATTGATGAGGCAGATATCAAGTCAGCCACATCAGGCACATTAACGCCTCACTGTGGCACATTTGCTGGGTATTGGGATCCGGGTGATGTCTGTGCCACCGCAGCTGCAGCGAATGTGAGCTTAGGTCAGCCCTATAATTGTAGGAGCTCAACAAATGGAATTCAACTGATCGATTGGTATCAATGTAACCCAACCGATGGAACATCCAATACTGCACCCGCAACCAGTTGCTATAATGTAACGACCAAGACAAATGGCAATTGCTGCGGATGTATGGATTGGGATAAGTTTAGCAGTGGCGGAAGTTATAAAGGGAAGAGTGGATCGCCTTTGTCCTCACTTTTTCCTCAAGGCACCACTTTGATTGAACCCGGTTCAGCCCTCCCTGATGGTACAAGCTATGTGATGGCTTGCCCAAGTGCGACGCAACCTTGGATGCAAAGTGCCTTACCGGTTTATGCTGCAGCCAAAATTGCCTGTCCTTCGGCGTATTCTTATCAATTTGATGATAAGACAAGTACCTTCATGTGTGGTGCCGGGGCAAATGGTTCGGGTGCGCCTACGGGGCCGAATAATTTAAATTATACGGTCACGTTCTGCCCCAATGGCCAAACCGGTGCGCCATCTTCCGCTGCTTTGGTAAGGGGAGCTCTTGATATCTTAACGCAAGATGCTCAGGGTATTGTAGCGCAAGGAGCTTTTGTGGGGCAGCGAAGGTAGGGTTGCGGGCGCCGTGCAAGGTCGTGCGCAGAATGTGCAAGCACAGAGAAATCAATAGGCTTTTTAATCATGAGGAAAAAGAGGGAAAACATGGCTGATAAACAAACAGAAGCAAATTCACAAGTTGAGTTTGCTATTCAACAGCTTTATGCAAAAGATGTGTCATTTGAATCGCCATCACCGCGGGATTTTGGCAGTCAATGGGCCCCAGAAGTTAAACTGGATATTCAAACATCCAGTTCACTTTTGAATCTTGATACACATGAAGTTGTATTGAGTTTGACAACAACCGTTAAAAATGCAGGTAAGACAGCTTTTTTGATTGAAGTCAAATACGCTGGAATTTTTACCATCAAGGGTCTTGAGGGTGACGCCCTTAAACATGCCTTAGGCAGTTATTGCCCGACGATTGTTTTCCCTTATGCGCGTGAAGTGGTGGCTGATTTAGCTGTACGCGGTGGGTTTCCTCAACTTAATCTTGCACCGATTAATTTTGATGCGCTCTTTGCGCAATATCAAGGCCAAGGTGAATCTAATGAAGGCGGTAGGGTAGTTGCTCATTAGCGAGGAACATCATGTCGACCATCGCAGTACTTGGTGCCGGTTCTTGGGGCACTGCCCTCGCCATCGTTTTGGCTCGCAATGGCCATGATGTCAAGCTCTGGGGGCGTGATCTCAGCCAGCTTGAGCTGATGAAAAAATCACGTTGTAATCAGCGTTACCTCGAAGAAATTATCTTACCTGATCGCATTCAAATCGTTTTTGATTTGCGCGAAGCGCTTGAGGGTATTCAAGATATTTTATTGGTGGTTCCCAGCGAAGGGTTTCGTTCCATACTCGAAGATATCAAAGATAAAATTCGAGGTGATGCACGCATTGCTTGGGCGACAAAGGGTCTCGATCCAGGTACTGGCCTTTTTCTTCATCAATTGGCCGAACAAATTCTCGGTAAACAACATCCCTTCGCGATTCTTGCAGGACCTTCCTTTGCGCGCGAAGTCGCATTAGGGCTTCCAACAGCAGTAACGATTGCAGGGCTTGATCGAACATTTACAAATGATTTATTAAATTATTTTCACAGTGCGACGTTTCGTGTTTATCTGAGTGAAGATCTCATCGGAGTTGAAGTTGGCAGTGTGGTCAAAAATGTGTTGGCGGTTGCAACAGGTATTGCCGATGGTCTAGGTTTGGGCGCTAATACGCGTGCAGCTTTGATCACACGGGGGCTTGCAGAAATGATGCGTCTTGGGCTTACCCTCGGGGGAAAACGAGAAACATTTATGGGGTTAGCAGGCTTAGGTGATCTGGTTTTAACATGCACTGATAATCAGTCTCGTAACCGTCGTTTTGGTTTAGCATTAGGGGCAGGGCGAACATCGATTCAAGCCCAGGAAGCCATCGGTCAAGTGATTGAAGCCTTAGCGAATACAGGTGAGGTTTTTGATCTGGCCCAGAAATCAGGTATTGAAATGCCCATTGTTGAACAGGTTTATCGGGTATTGCGACGTGAAAGTACGCCGAGGGAAGCCGTACAGGCTTTGATGAAGCGTGAACCTAAATCGGAATGACACCCACCTCATTTCCGCTACTCATAATAACGATACAGGAATTGCATCAACGGTTGCTGACAATGCAATCGCTGTTTCACGCAAACAAATGATAGCGCCATGCCCTGTGTTTTTACCCAATTTGTTTAATTGTGAGAAATTTTTTGATGCCATTTTGCTCGGCGTTGCTGTTTTTTTAAATTCAATCGGATAAAGTGTATCGCCAAACTCAATTAACAGATCAATTTCTTTTTGATCGACGTCACGGTAATAATAAAAATAAGCTGATTTTCCATGATGCCAATAACTTTTTAAAATTTCTGAAAAAATATAAGTTTCCAAGATAGCACCTGACATTGCACCAGCCTCTAAGGATTCAGGTGAAGGCCATTGCGTTAAATAGCTGCAAAGGCCTGTGTCTAAAAAATATAATTTAGGCGTTTTAATCAATCGTTTTGTGACATTATTATGGTAGGGATGCAAGAGATAGATCAAGCCAGAAGCTTCAAGCACTGATAGCCAAGATTTTACTGTTTTATGATCAATATCAACATCACGCGCCAGATCTGCATAATTAAGGAGCTGACCTGTTCTCGCTGCAATAGCTCGTAAAAATTTATTAAACGAGAGTTCATGTGTAATATTTAAAATTTCTCGGACATCGCGTTGAATATAAGTTTGAACATAACTGTTATAAAATAAATCATGAGACATAGCCCGATCGAGAATGACTTTTGGGTAAGAACCTTGCCAAATTGCCCGATAAACATCCATCAAGGTTTGTGGTTTTCTTAAATTGAGTTGGGCGTGATGTAACCATTCAGGTGTCGGTAAAAAAGGAATATTCTCAAAGGCCTGATCCTGTATTTCAGCTTGTGAAAAACCGAGCAAATCCAAAATAGCAACGCGACCTGCAAGACTTTCGGTAACGCCACGCATCAAGTGAAATTTTTGTGAACCCGTGAGCCAGAATAAACCGGGTTGTTTCATGCGATCCACGACCATTTTGATGGCGCTGAATAATTGGGGAGCATATTGAATTTCATCGATGATGACTGGAGGAGGGTGCATTTGTAGGAAAAGATTCGGATCATTCTGCGCGATAGCGCGCTGCTCCAAATCATCCAATGTGACATACCCACGACTTTCCTCTCGACAGGATTCAAGCAAGGTGGTTTTTCCAACCTGGCGTGGACCCGTGATTAAGATGACTGGAAAACTTTGGGAGGTTTGAATAAGAATTCGTTCTAAACTTCTTTTTTGCATTTATTTTCCGTTTAATCTGGGAGTCTTATACCAGATTAAACGGAAAAAGGGTTTTTTGCAAGGATAGTTTGGTACTACCGACAGTCTTACCCTAACATCCTCAAAATCTCCACCAAATCCTCAGGCAAAGGTGCTTCCCACTCCATGGGTTCACCCGAGACAGGATGGATAAGGCCCAATAATCGAGCATGTAAAGCTTGGCGTTTAAATTGCTGTAGCGCTTTAATCACGTCGGGTGAAGCACCCTTGGGTAATTTTGGACGTCCAGCATAGAGGGGATCACCCAGGAGAGGATGATGGATAAACGCCATATGAACGCGAATTTGATGTGTGCGACCTGTTTCCAACATCACCCGCAAACTTGTAAAGCCTGAAAAACGCTGTAAAACGCGGTAATGTGTGACTGCGGGTTTACCGTTGGCCACAATTGCTCTTTTCTTGCGTTGAACGGGATGTCGTCCCATGGGTTGATCGACAGAACCACCCGCTGTTAATTCACCTGAAACTAGGGCAAAATACTCCCGCTTGATCCTGCGTTTTTGTAAGGCGCTGACCAAGGCGGTGTAAGCTGTGAGTGTTTTGGCAATCACCAAAAGACCTGATGTGTCTTTATCGAGCCGATGAATCAATCCACCGCGGGGCAGGGTGACCAATTCAGGAGCATGATGGAGAAGTGCATTCACCAAGGTGCCTTCTCGATGGCCAGCAGCAGGGTGAACCACCAGTCCTGCAGGTTTATTGATCACTAACAAGGAATCATCTTCATAGATAATATCCAAGGCAATGGGTTGAGCTTGCCAGGTGATGGCCTCTTCAAGATCGGCACAAATCTCAATCTGTTCTAAGCCAAGCACTTTTGTTCGTGGTTGCGCAGATTGATGATTGACTAAAACGGCGCCACTTTCGATCCAAGTTTTGAGTTTAGAACGTGAATATTCAGGAAAAAGTGAACTTAAGGCTTTATCGAGCCGAGATCCGGCGAGATTTGCTGGAATTTCAGTCGTAAGACGTATAGGATGTCGCATTGATTTTTCTTTTAAAAGGCTGGTTATGAAGATGAAGGTGAAGATAGTACGCTCTATTGCTGTTCTCGTCTATCTTTTAGCAATTCTGGGTTGCTCCAATATGAGCAAGCAGGCTAAATACGAGTACGCTGGAAAAACACCCGATCAACTCTTTACCATGGCTGAGAAATACATGCTCGATGGGAAGTACAACAATGCTGTAAAAATATATGAGCATTTAGAGTCGACTTATCCTTTTGGACCCCATGCCCAACAGACAGAGCTCAATATCATCTATGCCTACTACATGAATAACAATCCAGGCGCAGCAAAGGCAGCCGCTGAGCGTTACATCCACTTGTATCCACAAGCCAAAGATGTGGATTACGCTTACTATATGCGAGCTCTTGCAAGTTTATCGGAGGAAAGAACGTTTGCTGAAAAGCATTTGCCGATTGACCTCTCGCAACGCGATCTCGCAAATGCCCATAAATCCTACGATGAATTCAGCGAGTTAACGACGCGTTTTCCTCAAAGTCGCTATCTTCCCGATGCTCGTCAGCACATGGTGTATTTGAGAAATATGTTTGCTCAAAACGAAGTGAATGTGGCTGAGTTTTACTTGCAACGAAAAGCCTATGTGGCAGCGGTTAATCGCGCGTATAATGTGGTGAAAAATTATCAACAGTCCCCGCAAACGGCTGATGCTTTGGAAATTCTCGTTCAGGCTTATAAGGGTTTGGGATTGACGACCTTGTCAAATGATGCCTTGCAAACATTGGCTTTGAATTATCCAAATTCTAAGCAATACCGCATTGCTCGTGGCGACACAGCGAGGAGCGAAAAGGATCCTTGGTACAAATTTTGGTAAACAATAAATGAAAAAACTAAGACCCCAACAACATTTTTATCCCATTATTGATCTTCTTGTCGCAGAGGCGGTGAGTGAGATTGAGTCAGGAAAAAAAAGAATCAGCTGCCGTGCAGGGTGTAGTCATTGCTGTTATTTACTCGTGGAAATTTCTTGGGCGGAAGCCGTTGAACTTGCGCATTGGGTGATCGAGCAAGAAGAACCGCACCGTACACAATTGATTGCACGTGTGAAAGCAAATGCAGAAGAAGCTCGAACTGTATTTGAGAAGTCCAAAAAAGATGCGCGCTATGGCGCACCCGTTTTTGATGATGAGGCAGAATTGTCGCAAAAAAGTTATGATCGTTACTTCTTCGATCAGTCTAGGCCCTGCCCATTTTTAGAAAATGATCGTTGTACAGCGTATGCTGTTCGTCCAAGCGCATGCCGAATGCACGTAGTGACCTCGCCACCCATACTCTGTTCGCGAGAAGTGAAAGATGAAAAAGGGTATGAATTGCCTAAACGTCTTGAACAATTGCGTGAAGAAGTGGGTCCAATTAACTCAGTCATCAATCAGGGGCAGGCTTGGGGACATTTGGCTGTGATGGTTGAAAGTGCGTTATCGCATTTAACCTAAAAACTTGATACGGTGTTAAAATTTCACTCGCAATCCTCATGTATGTCTATATACACTCCAGTCCTAAAAAGGCTGGAAGCCTTTTTAGGACGTTTGCTTGTGAAATTTTGCCTTGTCTCAAGTCTTTATGTTAAATGCTAAGAAGGAATTACTTTAACCTATGTATCAAATTCTATTAGTTGAAGACGATGTTGAATTAAGTGAGTTGCTCGTTGAATACTTGGAGCTCTATGGTTTTGCAATTACAATGGTTCATAATGGTCGAGATGCGATTGAACGATTAGGAAAAGAGAGCTATGATCTCATCATTTTGGATGTGATGTTACCTCAACGCAATGGGTTTGAAGTGTTGCGCCACGTTCGTCAATTTTCCCAAACACCAGTCATTATGTTGACAGCGCGGGGTGATGAAATTGATCGGATCGTGGGGTTGGAAATGGGGGCGGATGATTATTTGCCAAAACCCTGTAATCCAGCAGAATTAATGGCTAGAATGAAGGCCATTTTACGGCGTTCAACGAAGAGTAGCGAGAGCGTGCCTGCAGGCCTTGTTGAGTCGGAATTACTTAAAATCGACGATCTTGAATTGTTCAAAGCTTCACAGGAAGTTTTTTGTCAAGGGAAGCCGCTCGATTTAACGGGCGCTGAATATAATATCTTATATGTATTACTTAAAAATGTTGGGCAGGTGGTTAAAAAGGAAACCTTGACGGAGCAGGCCTTATCTCGAAATATGACAGAATTTGATCGCAGCGTGGATGTGCACATCAGTAAGTTGCGTACGAAATTAGGTTTGGATCAGCAGGGTAATGAGCGAATTAAGACAGTTCGTGGTGTGGGTTATTTATACCGCTTGCCGCGGGGGACGTAAAAAAGTGTAGATCTAGAGGACGGAAAGGTAAAAATGGAAGAACAACAAATATCGTGGCTTAATAAGAAACTAAAAGAAGCGGATACCATCAAGACCCGCTTTATTCAGGACATGCAACATGATCTCCGAACACCCACCTCAGGTATGGTTGTTTTGCTCGACGAATTAGCGCGGCAGGAAGTTGATCAGAAAAAACGTGAAAAATTAACATTATTGTATCAGGCCGCTAAGAAAGTTCACGAAATTTGCAATGAAATCATTGATTTTGAGCGCATTGTTCACGATCCACTGCTCAAGAAAAAATTTAGCATTCAAACGTTAGTACGTGAACTCATTGAACTCAATCAACCCGCGGCGATTGCACGTGGATTATCATTGGATTTCAAGATTCGTCAACATGTCCCCGATATTATCAAGGGGGATCCGAAACGGGTGAGCAGATTACTCTTGAATCTTGTTGGAAATGCGATTAAATTTACAGAACAAGGAAGCGTTCTCGTTGACGTGAAGCTTATTCGAGAAGACTCGAATGAAGTGGTGCTCCAATTTGAAGTACGCGATACAGGTATAGGGATCCCTTCTGATAAAAAAGAGATCATTTACGAGCAATTTATGCGCGTAAATCCCTCTAATGAAGGGTATTATAAGGGTTCAGGATTAGGACTAAATATCGTGAAACGTTATACGGATGAATTGGGTGGAGAAATCGATCTTGAAACAGAAATCGATCAAGGAACCACATTTTATGTGACATTGCCGTTTAAAAAGCCATTGACGAATGAAATCTATGATCGAGATTTAGTTGTCGTCAAGGAAGTTGAATCTTTTCCCCAAGAGCCTCCCCCTGCTCACCCTACGTTTCGTTTATTGCTGATTGAAGACGATCCGCTTGCACGAATGGCTGCTCTATGTGTGCTCGATGATTTAGTCTGCGATGTCGGTGTTGCTAAAGATGTCGCTGAAGCAGAACGAATGCTTAATCAAAAACAGTTTGATTTAATCATCTCAGATTTAGGGCTTCCTGATGGCAGCGGCAATGAAATCGTGCAAGGTTTAAAAGATGATCCGGGCGCACTCAATCATGCTACCCCTTGTTTGGCCCTTACAGCGCACAGTGATTCACAAAAGAAAATGGAAGCAAAAGAGGCCGGCTTCTTAACGGTGATGACAAAACCGTTGACCAAGCAGGCCGCGCATGCCTGGGTTGAAATGTATGTTCAGAAAAAGGCAAAGGAGGGCGGTTCATCGAATACCGACGACGATTTACCTATCATCGATATGAAGCAAGGTACGCAATTGGCAAGCCGTAATCCACAATTGGCCGTTGAATTGCTCGATATTTTGTGTCATGACTTGCCGAGTGATCTAATTTTTATAGAAGAAGCGTATCAAAAAAATGATATCAAAATGCTGCGTGATTTATTTCACAAATTAAAGGGTGGTCTTTGCTATTGTGGTGTTCCAAGGTTGCGCTTAGCGCTTAATATTTTGCACGATGAAGTCCGTGAAGTTGAAAATGTGGCTGAAATTCAGCACTTGTTTGATCGTCTCTATGAAGAGGTTAATTTGCTTTTAGAAGAACATAAAAAATTAATTTGAATTTTCCATGGTTTTGCACATTCGCGACATTAATGATGATGGTAAATTATGAAACGTATTTTAATAATGGCCGGCGGTACTGGCGGCCATGTTTTCCCTGCTCTTGCGGTCGCCTTAGAATTGCAAAAACGAGGGCTTCATGTTGAATGGTTGGGGACAAAAAAAGGGATTGAATCGCAATGTGTACCCCAAGAAGGATTAACCATACACTATCTTAACATCGCCGGTGTGCGAGGTACAGGCTTGAAGAATCTTGCCTTGGCCCCTTTTCATGTGATCCGCGCTATAAAACAAGCGCGAACCCTCTTACGGCAAATCAAACCTGATTTGGTTGTGGGCTTTGGTGGTTTTGTCAGTGGTCCTGGTGGTTTCGCTGCATGGTTGTTGCGTATCCCCCTTGTGATTCATGAACAAAATGCCATACCAGGAACGACCAACAAAATTCTTGCACGATTTGCCCGTTATGTTCTGGAATCATTTCCAGAAAGCTTTCATACGATGCGACACTTACGATGGACAGGCAATCCTGTTCGCGCTCAAATTACAAGGCTTCCCATTCCCGTCTTTCGTTTTGAATCGCGATCTAAAGCTTTGCGCTTACTTATTCTTGGTGGGAGTGCGGGTGCTCAAGCTATCAACACGGTGATCCCACATGCTGTTGCGTTACTACCGCAGCAAGACCTTGAAATTTGGCATCAAGCAGGCCCCAAACATGAAGCTGCAACACGAGCGGCGTATGAAAGCCTTAATTTCCCTGCAATCGTTGCAGGATTCATCACGGATATTGCAGCTGCTTATGAGTGGGCCGATGTTGTCTTGTGTCGTGCAGGTGCTACGACGATTGCCGAATTAATTGCCGTGGGGCTGGGTTCAATTTTAGTTCCTTATCCCTATGCAACTGATGATCATCAGCGCTATAATGCTGAATATTTAGTCAATGTAGGGGCTGCGACATTGGTCATGCAAGAGAATTTAACGGCGGAATATTTATACAAAGTTTTGGATGAGCTGATCAAGGCGGGCCGTCCTCCTTTGCTTGAACAAGCTGTGAATGCCAAAGGACTTTATCGTGGCTCGGCAGTCGATCAAGTTGTTGAAATCTGTTTAGGGCTCTTATGAACAAACAAAGACCATTAAGTTTAGAAGCACCTGAAATGAAATGCACAAGGCGCATTCATTTTGTGGGGATTGGCGGCGTCGGCATGGGTGGGATTGCTGAGGTTTTATTAAATCTTGGGTTTCAAGTGTCAGGATCCGATCTACAAGATAATGCGATGACGCAACGTTTAAGTGAGCTTGGTGCTGTTATTCATAAGGGGCATCATGAGTCTTATCTCGATGGCGCAGAAGTGGTCGTCGTCACGAGCATGCTCGGTTCTTCAAATCCAGAGGTAGTTGCAGCACAGCAATTGCGGATCCCCATTGTTCGTCGTGCAGAAATGTTAGCTGAGTTGATGCGTCTGCGTTTTGGTATTGCTGTGGCGGGAACGCATGGTAAAACAACCACCACAAGTTTAACGGCGAGTATTTTGGGAGAAGCAGGGCTTGATCCGACGTTTGTGATCGGTGGGCGTTTGAATCGTTCTGGGAGTAATGCAGGACTAGGAGCCAGTCGTTATTTAGTTGCTGAAGCGGATGAAAGTGATGCCTCATTTCTTTATTTAAAACCCATGATTTCTGTCGTCACCAATATTGATGCCGATCACTTAAGTACTTATGGTGGTGATTTTAATTGTTTAAAAACAACCTTCAGTGATTTTTTACATCATCTTCCTTTTTACGGTTTAGCGATTCTCTGTGGTGATGATCCAAGTGTGCAATCTATTTTACCCACACTGTCAAGACATTATTTAACCTATGGGTTTAATGAAGGCGTGGATGCACAGATTTTTGATTATCAGCAAATTGAGGCGCGAAGCCGATTTAAATTACGTCGAAAGGATCATCCTGTTCTAGAGATTGTTTTAAATTTAGCCGGTCAACACAATGCGCTCAATGCAACTGCGGCCGTGCTTGTTGCGACAGAACTTGGGATCCCCGACGATGCGATTTTAAAAGCTTTATCTGAGTTTGCTGGTGTTGGGCGGCGCTTTCAAATTTATCCAGATATACCGATTCACCAAGGTCATATCACCTTGGTGGATGATTATGGCCATCACCCTGTAGAAATGCGTGCGACAATCAATGCGGCACGGCAAGCGTGGCCCAATCGGCGTTTGGTTTTAGCGTTTCAACCTCATCGTTATACGCGTACACGTGATTTGTTTGAAGATTTTACCGATGTTGTTTGCAGTACAGATCTGCTATTATTGTTGGAAGTTTATCCTGCTGGCGAAGCCCCGATCCCGAATGCGGATGGTCGGGCATTGTGTCGTGGGATCCGCCAGCGTGGAAAAATTGATCCCATATTTGTTGATCGTGATGTTAATCTTCACACCGTATTGCGTGATGTTTTAAACGATGGCGATATTTTATTAATGCAAGGCGCAGGCGACATCGGTGCGATGGCTCTACGTTTTGTTAAAGAAGGTTTGCGATAGGACGTTATTACTAAGTCGCAATGATGGTGAAGTTAAGAGAACATTCAATGAGGCTGAGGGCGTGGTTTCAGAACAATTAGCACAACATACGGCTTGGCGAGTCGGCGGTGTCGCATCCTGTTATAAGCCCACCTGCCTGGCTGATTTAGTGGCCTTTATGAAAACATACCCTGAAGAAGAACCTTTGCTATGGTTGGGGTTGGGTAGCAATGTGTTAATTCGTGATGGGGGTGTGGAAGGAACCGTCATCTTAACCCAGGGTGGATTAAACCAATTAGAGATTGAAGGTGATTTGATTGTGCACGCACAAGCGGGTGTTTCCTGTGCGCAATTGGCACGTTTTACGGCGCGTTTAGGTTGGGCGGGACTTGAGTTTTTAGCCGGTATTCCTGGTACCGTTGGCGGCGCATTGGCCATGAATGCCGGATGCCATAGCCAAGAAACGTGGGATCAGGTTTTAAGTGTGGAGATGATTGATAGGCAGGGCGGTGTTCACCATCGTGATCGTTCAGAATTTTCAACGGGCTATCGACATGTTGAAAAACCGTATTTGGAAGAAGCTTTTGTTGCGGGTCGGTTTCAGCTGCAACACAGTACAAAAGAAGTTGCGCTTGCGCGCATTAAGGCCTTGTTGGAGCATCGAGAAAAAACGCAGCCTATTGATTTGCCTAATTGTGGATCTGTTTTTCGTAATCCACCGGGTGATTTTGCCGCGCGGTTAATTGAACAATGTGGGTTAAAAGGGTTTACACATGGGTTGGCACAGGTTTCAGAAAAGCATGCCAATTTTATTGTGAATCATGGTGGTTCGGCAGCGGATATTGAATATTTAATTGAGCATATTGCAAATGAGGTTCTTCGGTTGACAGGCGTTTCGTTGACGAGGGAAGTGCATGTTTATGGAAAGGGGCTGCAAAAGTAATGAAAAAAAACCAACTGGATCCAAAACACTTCGGTCGCGTTGCAGTCCTCATGGGTGGCCTCTCCAAAGAACGTGAAGTTTCACTTATGAGTGGCGGACGCATCTTAAATGCACTCCAAGAGCAAGGGATCGATGCCTTTGGTCTTGATGTGGATCAACGCATCGTTGAACGATTAGTTGCTGAAAAACCGGATCGCATTTGGCTTGCGCTGCATGGCCGTGGTGGCGAAGACGGCGTCATACAAGGTCTCCTCGACTCCCTGAAAATTCCTTATACGGGCAGTGGCGTGATGAGCTCTGCGATTGCCATGGATAAGATCAGATGTAAATATCTTTGGCTCGGCATGGGATTGCCAACATTGCCCTTCATGGTGTTGGATCGAGCGTTCGAAACAGATTTGAATAAAGTAACCAACCAAATTGGTTTCCCCCTGGTTGTAAAACCTTCATCTGAAGGTTCAAGCCTAGGCGTGACAAAAGTTCGGCGCAAACAAGATCTTCTTACGGCGCTTCAAACCGCTTATGAATATGAAGATGTATTGATCATCGAGCCCTGTGTCGATCACGCGGAATATACCGTTGGATTTTTAGATCAAACCCCACTGCCTGTGATCAAAATTGAAACACCAACGCAAGCTTTTTACGATTATCAAGCTAAATATTTTTCGGATGAAACGCGTTATTTAATTCCTTCCGGTTTAAATGAAACAGAAGAACAAGAATTACAAGCGATTGCCCTTGAAGCGTATCAAAGTTTAGGATGCCGTCATTGGGGACGTGTGGATGCGGTGCGTGATGAAACAGGTCAATTTTGGATCCTCGAGGTGAATACGATCCCGGGCATGACGGAACACAGTTTGGTGCCCCAAGCTGCCAAAAGTATCGGAATTTCATTTTCAGAATTAGTCGTACGTATTCTAGCTTGTACGCTGGAATCTTAGAGCCTGTCTGGTTAAAAAATATCAGAGCGAAAAATGAGGGGATTCAATGAAAATTTTTATGAATTTGAGGCGAATAGCGGGCCTATTGAACGAAAATTCAGGAAAATTTGCATCAATCCTACTCATTTTGCAGCTGGTATTTTTTAACCAGATAGGCTCTTAATATGGCTCGTAAGCAACCTCAAGCCACGCGTGCGTTTTGGTACAATGTTCCCTGGCGCTTTATTTTTAAAGTTATTATCCTATTTTTTCTTTTAGTAGGATTAGCGTGGTTGTGGCAACTTTTTGATGATCCTGCTCGATTTCCAATTCAAAACGTCAAGGTGAATGGCTTTTATCGGCACGTTACGCAGCAAGAATTAAAAGCGACGCTTTTACCCCTTGTGAGCGGCAATTTTTTTACCCTCAGTGTTGATCGTATTCAAACGCAACTTTTAAAAAACCCCTGGATTAGTGATGCGACGGTGCGTAAAATTTGGCCAAATACGCTCTCAATTAGAGTCAATGAACAAAACCCTATAGCACGTTGGAATGAATCAGGCCTACTTAATCCTCAAGGTATTTTATTTTTTCCGTTGCCACCTCTGCCGAGCAATCTGCCCGAATTATCGGGCCCAAAGGGTGATGAGAAAATTGTTTTACAATCGTATACCGAAATTAATCAATTATTGGCATCTTTGCACCTTAGCGTTGTAGAATTAGACTTATCATCACGCATGTCTTGGCATATAGTGTTGAATAATGGCATGAGCGTTGTGATTGGCAGCATTGATCCGCTTGCACGGTTGAAGCGGTTTATTAAAGTTTATCCAATGATCTTTAAAAATCAATCAGTAGAAGATACTGTGGTGGATTTGCGCTACACTAATGGGGTTGCAATAGCGCCGAGTGGGACATGAACACAGGGTATAGAATAAGTTTTTGATATTGTAGGGGAAGTTTGAATGGCAAAGCGGCCAGAGAAAAATTTAATTGTGAGTCTTGATATTGGCACATCAAAAGTTGCTGCCTTGGTGGGTGAAGTGTCAGCGGATCGTCAAATTGAAATCATCGCCTGTGGGTCACAACCTTCGCGTGGATTAAAGCGAGGTGTTGTGGTCAATATTGAGGCCACCGTGCAATCTATCCAACGAGCAGTGGAAGAAGCCGAGTTGATGGCAGGTTGTCAAATTCATTCTGCATTCACGGGAATTGCGGGTAATCACATCAAGAGTTTAACTTCACACGGAATTGTGGCGATCCGTGATCAAGAAGTCAGCCAGGCCGATATTGATCGCGTGCTTGATGCTGCGCGTGCGGTGGCTATTCCTGCGGATCAACGTATTCTTCATGTGCTTCCTCAAGAATTCATCATCGATAGCCAAAATGGGATCCGTGAGCCTATTGGCATGTCAGGTGTGCGTTTGGAATCCAAAGTTCATTTAGTGACAGGAGCCGTGAGTGCTGCACAAAATATTGTGAAATGCGTGCGCCAATGTCGGCTTGAAGTAGCTGACATTATTCTTGAGCAATTGGCCTCCAGTTATGCGGTATTATCCGACGATGAAAAAGATTTGGGTGTGTGTCTCGTCGATATTGGTGGTGGTACGACGGACATCGCTGTCTTTACGGATGGTGCAATTCGCCACACAGCAGTCATTCCTATCGCAGGTGATCAAGTCACCAACGATATTGCGGTAGCGCTGCGTACACCCACGACGAGCGCTGAGCACGTTAAAGTGAAATACGGTTGTGCATTGAGCAGCATGGCGAGCCCACAGGAGCGTTTTGAAGTGTCAGGCATTGGTGCGCGTTCCAATCATGAGCTGACACGCCGTGAATTGGCCGAAGTTATTGAGCCGCGTTATGAAGAATTATTTCGCTTAGTCCAATCCGAATTACGCCGGAGTGGTTTTGAGGATCTTATTCCAGCAGGCATGGTTTTGACTGGAGGCTCTTCAAAAATTGAAGGTTGTTTGGATTTGGCTGAAAGTATTTTAAATATGCCTATTCGTTTAGGTTCGGCTAAATCAGTCACTGGATTGCAGGATGTGATTGCTGATCCGAGTTTTGCAACCGGTATTGGATTATTGCTTTATGGTGTAGAGCAGCAATACCAATCGATGATGCCATTTCAAGGTCAACGCGGTATGTTCAAACGCATGCGGCGGTGGATTCAGGGTAATTTTTAATCGTTGTCATCCCGGAATTTAGTCGTTCTTAGCGTGTACTCGCGCTTAGAACGACTTAATATCCGGGATCCAGTTAAATAGGAGCGCGTAAGATGTTTCAATTCAGTGAAAGCCAAGAACAACCCAATATCATTGTATTCGGTGTCGGTGGTGGGGGATGTAATGCCGTTGAACACATGTTTCAAGAGAGCATTGAAGGTGTCAAATTCATTTGTGCCAATACCGATGCGCAAGCCCTGCGTCATTCGAAAGTGCCTACTATTCTCCAATTGGGTAGTGCTATCACAAAAGGTTTAGGTGCGGGTGCGAACCCTGAAATTGGACGTCAATCGGCTGAAGAAGATCGCGAAAAAATTGCTGAATTGATCGACGGTGCTGACATGGTTTTCATCACCAGCGGCATGGGTGGTGGCACAGGCACGGGCGCCGCACCCGTGATTGCTGAAGTGGCACGCGACATGGGAATTTTAACCGTGGCGGTGGTCACAAAACCCTTTGCTTTTGAAGGACGCAAGCGGATGCAAATTGCAGAACAGGGTGCTTCGGCTTTGGCACAGCGCGTGGATTCCTTGATTACTATTCCCAACAATAAACTGTTAACAGCGCTCGGTAAAAATATTACCTTACTCAATGCCTTCAAGGCAGCCAATAATGTATCTTTAGGTGCTGTTCGAGGTATCGCAGATTTGATCACCCGCCCCGGTTTAATCAATGTCGATTTTGCCGACGTGCGGACGGTGATGTCTGAAAAAGGTATGGCCATGATGGGGTCAGGCGTGCGCAGCGGTGAAAATCGTGCGCGTGAAGCAGCCGAGGCCGCGATTGCAAGTCCATTATTAGAAGACATTGATTTGAACGGTGCGCAAGGTATTCTTGTGAATATTACCGCCGGGCTTGATATGTCAATCGGTGAATTTGAAGAAGTGGGTGATGTGGTTAAGGCGTTTGTATCTGAAAGTGCGACCGTCGTCATAGGAACTGTGATCGATCCAGAACTGAGCGATGAGTTGCGTGTAACAGTCGTTGTGACAGGATTGGGTCAGCAAGGTGGACGTCAATCGGAGGCTACTGAGCGTACTGGAGCTCTTCGTTTTGCTGATGCAACGCGTTCGGATGGTAGTATCGATTACCAAGCTTTAGAAAAACGCCCTGCGATGTTGCGCAAGAGAGTATTGTCGAGACCTGTTTCTGATGCTCAAGAAAATGTTGATTATCTCGATATTCCAGCATTCTTACGTCGTACGGAGAAAGATGAGGCTTAAAAAAGATCTAATTTAATAAATGGACATCCAAGAACTTCTACATTTCAGCGTTCAAAGTCGCGCATCTGACTTACATATTTCGGCGCAACTTACGCCCTTGCTGCGGATCGATGGAGAACTTCGTAAAATTGATGTTCCTCCGCTTGATGAAAGGGCAACGAGCGATTTGCTCTGCAGCATCATGTCGGAAGAGCAATGCAAGCAATTAGAGCAAGAATTAGAAGTTGATTTTTCATTTGAAATTCCAGACGTAGCACGTTTTCGGGTAAATGTTTTTAATCAACATCGTGGTTTGTCAGGGGTGTTTAGAACCATTCCGCTTAATGTGAAAAGTTTTGAAGAGTTAGGTTTACCCAGGATTTTAAAGGTCATCAGTGATTATCCACATGGTTTAGTCCTGGTGACCGGTCCAACGGGATCAGGCAAAACGACAACGTTGGCGGCAATGATTGATCGGATTAACCGTGGTCGTCATCAACATATTATCACGATTGAAGATCCGATTGAATTTGTGCACCAAAGTAAATCCTGTTTGATCAATCAACGCGAAGTCCACGGGAATACACTCAGTTTCACGAATGCCTTGAGAGCTGCACTACGTGAAGATCCCGATGTAATTTTAGTGGGAGAAATGCGGGATCTTGAAACGATTCGGCTTGCGATGACGGCGGCAGAAACAGGTCATTTGGTCTTTGCAACCTTGCACACGATCTCAGCTGCAAAAACGATTAACCGGATCATCGATGCATTCCCAAGTGGTGAAAAAAATATGATCCGCTCGATTTTATCGGAATCCTTGCAAGCAGTCGTTTCACAATTATTATTACCGCGTATCTCAGGTGGGCGAATTGCAACGCATGAGATCATGATTTGTAATACTGCAATTCGAAATTTGATTCGTGAAGACAAAGTGCCACAAATTTATTCAGCTTTGCAAACAGGCGGCCAACAAGGGATGCAAACCTTGGATCAAAATTTACAACACTTGGTGAAAATGCAGGAAATTACCTCAGAAACAGCACAATCCATTGCATTTGATAAATCGAAGTTTTGATTCTTATGATGTTTTATAAAAAAATGTAGGTTGGGTTAGAGCAGCCGAAAGGCTGAGCGTAACCCAACATTCCTTTTCAGGAAAATCCATGAATATACTCGGCATAGAAACTTCCTGCGACGAAACCGGAGTTGCCCTTTACTCCGAAAAACACGGCCTATTAGCCCACCAACTCCATACCCAAGTCGCTTTACATGCACCCTATGGCGGTGTTGTGCCCGAATTAGCTTCGCGTGATCACATTCGAAAATTATTACCCTTAATTGAAGACGCATTACAACAAGCCAAACTCACGCGCAATGACATTACTGGCATTGCTTATACTGCTGGTCCAGGTCTTATAGGTGCCCTGATGGTGGGTGCCTGTGTTGCACGCAGTCTAGGTTTTGCACTGAACATTCCAACGATCGGCATTCATCATTTGGAAGGGCATTTATTAGCGCCCCTGCTTGAAGAGCGCGCACCCACTTTCCCATTTTTAGCTTTATTAGTTTCAGGTGGACACACAGCCTTATTATCAGTCGAAAATATAGGTCATTACACACTTCTGGGTGAATCTGTGGATGATGCGGCTGGTGAAGCGTTTGATAAAACTGCCCGATTATTAGGGCTGGGTTATCAAGGAGGCGGCGCAGCACTGGCGCGTTTAGCGAAACAAGGAGGCCCTTCACAGTTTCATTTTCCAAGACCCATGACGGATCGTCCCGGTCTTGATTTTAGTTTCAGCGGTTTGAAAACATCAGCCATGATGACTATTGCTGCGGCACCGAAAGATGAAAAGACGCGTGCGGATATTGCACGTGCTTTTGAAGAAGCGGTTGTTGACACGCTGGTGATTAAATGTCGCCGTGCAATTGAGTCAACGTCAATGAAACGTCTTGTGGTTGCAGGTGGTGTCAGTGCTAATATACATTTGCGAATGTCCTTAGAAAAAATGTCGCAAGAATTGGGTATTGAAGTTTTTTTTCCGCGCCCTGAATTTTGTACAGACAATGGTGCGATGATTGCGTATGCAGGATATCGGCGTTTGAAAGCCGGTGAGCACGATGATTTAACGATTTGTGCCCGTGCGCGTTGGCCGTTGGGTGAGTTGAATGGGGCGTACTAAAACATGTAGGTTGGGTTAGTGCAGCCAGCCGTTAGGCGTTAGGCTGAGCGTAACCCAACAATTCCTTAAAGAGATTTATTTAACATGCAATTTAAACAAGAATCCCTCGCCCCAAACATCAACACGATCCACGCCTATGCGCCAGGACAACTGACGATCAACCACACGATTTATGACCACAGCGTGATCATCACCCCTGATTTTTTTGATTCAACTTCACTCCCGAAAACGCTTGCAGAACTCAATCAAGATCATGTTAATTTATTCTTAGTGCAAGAACCCGAATTAATTTTATTAGGTGTTGGCCAGACCCTACAATTTCCACACCCAAGCCTCTTTGAAAAAGCAATGAAGGCAAAGATTGGTGTGGAAATTATGGATACACCTGCAGCTTGTCGAACCTATATGATTCTTGCGGGCGAGGGTCGTCGTGTCATTGCTGGGTTATTAATTGGAATGGTTTGACATGCACAAACCCATTCAAATTAAAAATTTAAGTTTATCGTTTTCTCACAAAACCTGCTTTGACGATTTTACAGCTCAAATTAACGAGGGAGCCCGTATTGCCGTGATTGGCCGTAATGGCTGTGGAAAATCCACTCTTTTAAAAATCATGCAAGGCACAATTGAACCCACAAGCGGCAATATCAATGTTCCTAAGGAAGTTGTATTTGGCTACGTGCCACAAGTGATTGAAGCGTTTGATTCATACAGCGGAGGGCAGCGTTTTAATCAATCGCTCACAAAAGCATTGAGTTTAAATCCAAATGTGTTATTGCTGGATGAACCGACCAATCATCTTGATCAACACAATCGTAAAAGTTTGATGCGCATGCTGCATGCCTACTCAGGTACATTAATCATCGTTTCGCATGATACAGAATTGCTGCGAAATTGTATTGATATGCTCTGGCATATTGATCAGGAAAAAATAGCAGTGTTTTCAGGCTATTATGATGATTATCAGAGAGAAATCCAGATCAAACGTGCAGCCATCGAACAAAAATTATCGCTTTTGGATCGTCAAAAAAAAGACATTCATCATGCCTTGATGAAAGAACAAGCACGCGCCAGTAAAAGCAAAGTGTATGGCGAAAAAAAATATGCAGGTGACAAAATGGCTCTGCGATCAGCGCAAGGGCAAGGTGAAAACACGCATAATAAGAATAAAAAAATGATAGCGCAGACAAAGGAAGATTTACTCAAACAATTATCCACCCTGCGATTACCTGAGATTATTGTGCCAAAGTTTTCTTTAAGCGCTGCCGAAATGGCTGAGCGTTCTGTATTATCCATCAGCGAAGGTGCTGTAGGCTATCCTAATCAAGAACCACTCATTCAAGCGATCAGCTTAAACCTTTTGTCAAACGATCGTATTGCCATTATGGGTGATAATGGCAGTGGAAAATCGACCTTGATTAAAGCGATGTTAGATGATTCCAGTGTAATCAAGATGGGCAATTGGTATGCACCAAAACGGCAAGATATCGGTTATCTTGATCAGCATTATCATACCTTGTCTTCTGATCAAACCGTTCTTGAAACGATTGAAAAACTTCAGCCTCTATGGACTCAAGTTGAAATTCGCCGTCATTTGAATGATTTTTTATTTCACAACAATGAAGAAGTGAATGCGCGTGTGAATCAGCTTTCAGGTGGTGAAAAAGCACGACTTTCTCTCGCACAAATTGCGGCTAAAACACCGAAACTTTTGATTTTAGATGAGATCACCAATAATCTTGATCTAGAAACTTGTGAGCATGTTGTTCAAGTGTTGAGAAATTATCCAGGCGCTTTAATTGTGATTTCACACGATGAGGATTTTTTGAAGGAAATTGAGATCAAGGACTTTTATCAGATTGTGAAGGGGGAGGTTATTTTGCAGTGAGATGATTATCCTAAAATAGCCTTAGGGGATGAATTTTTACTCCAATTGCCGAGCACAGCTGAGTAACAAAAAAGTGTGTATGTCAAACCCAGTTGAGAACTCCAAGTCTAGGGAGTAGAATTCAGGCCTCACTTCCATAGGCACGTAGCTCAGTGGTAGAGCATCACCCTCACATGGTGGTGGTCGGTGGTTCGACCCACTCGTGCCTACCAATTTGTAGGAAATTTATGCAAAAAACACTTGCACAACGCCCCCAAATCAAATTAATCGGCATCACCTGCCGTACTCAAAATGCAGCTGAAATGGATCCAACAACAGCTCAAATTGGACCAACCATTCAACGTTATTTCCAGAATGGATTATCTTCAAAAATTCTGAACCGAAAAAAGCCAGGCATAACCTATTGTGCCTATACCGACTATGAAAGCGATTTTACAGGTGCGTATACCTATTTTATTGGCGAAGAAGTGAACTCATTGGATGATGTTCCTGAAGGTTTTTCATCGTTGATCATTCCTGCTCAACATTATGCCGTATTTACCAATCAATCTGGAGCAATGCCTGGCATTTGTATTGAAATGTGGCAAAAAATTTGGACAATGACGCCAGCCGATCTTGGCGGGGAACGAGGATATCGCGCTGATTTTGAAGTTTACGATGAGCGTGCCCGCGATCCACTTAATACAGTGCTGGATATATTTATTGGGTTAGCATGAAATGTAGCAACTGTCTTGAGAAAAATATGAGGAATATAACAATGTATAACACGATTGCCGCTTATCAATTTGTGAAGTTAGAGAATTTACAGGCGCTGCGTGAGCAGCTTTATGCACGGTGTGAAGCTTTGAATTTGAAAGGGACCATCTTATTGGCAGAGGAAGGAATCAATGTCAGTCTCGCAGGGCTACCGAAAAATATCGAAGACATTCAACTTTTTTTGCGTGGGTTTCCATTGTTTAAAAATTTAGAATTCAAGCAAAGTCCTTCAAAAAAAATTCCTTTTCGTCGTTTATTTGTCAAATTAAAATCCGAAATCATTACCTTGGGGCGCCCTCGGTTTGACACTAAACCCTTCGATCAAACTCATTTAGCGCCTAAAACGCTTAAACAATGGCTGGATGAGAAGCGCGATGTTGTTCTGTTGGATACTCGAAATGATTATGAAACGCAGCACGGCCTTTTTGAGAATGCCATTGATCTCAATATTCAACAATTCACGGATTTTCCAGAAGAAGTGGCCCTGCTTGATCCTGCCTTAAAAGAGAAAACAGTCGTGATGTATTGCACCGGCGGCGTGCGTTGCGAAAAAGCGATCGCTGTTTTGCAGGAACAAGGATTTTCGGATATTTATCAGCTCGACGGCGGTATTTTAAATTATTTTAAAGAATGCGGCGGTGCGCATTACCAAGGTAATTGTTTTGTCTATGATGAGCGAATTGCGTTGACACCGGAGTTGGAGGAGGTTGAAATGCAGGAGCATTTCAAACAGGAAGCACAGGCCTCATGGACAGCCTATCAAGAAACAGGAAAACATCTGTCGTCTCAGGAAACACGCCGTTGGTTAAATACCTGGGGTAGCGATGAAGAAGCAGGGATTCCTCCATGTCATGAGTGATGTGATCATGGTCATTTCAGCATACCTGACGAAGCTATACGTGAACGATTACGAAATCCCTTTTATAATGACTGGATTCCCGCCTCAGCGGGAATGACGGTCCTGTGGTAATTCGAATAATCACGAAAATGATTAATTTTTAATCCGATAGACCTAATCAACTATCCCGTCCCGCTC
>JAKBBU010000027.1 GCA_021808365.1 Pseudomonadota bacterium | reverse complement strand
AACAACCTCTTGAGGGAAACTAAATTTTCTTGAGGGCCAGGAGTGCGTTGGTGATGACGAAAACCTCAGAGCGGGCGCGGATCAGGGGTCGATGCCTTGCACCCTTTTTTCACTGTCTGAATCACAGTTAATAAGTTGCTTCAAGCTGTTGTCCTTAGGAAGCAAGAACACACCAATACCACAACACGTATTGGTGTGCTCTTCCTTCCTAAGGACTTTCAACTAATCACATTCTGAAGCAATTCACGCATCTTAGCCTTTATGAGATCGACGGCAATTCGATTTTCTCCACCACGAGGAATGATAATGTCGGCATAACGCTTTGAAGGCTCAATAAATTGAAGGTACATAGGTCTGACAGTTTCTTCATATTGCTCAAGGACAGATTCGAAAGTTCGGCGGCGTTCAATTACATCTCGGCGTGCGCGGCGGATCAGGCAAATATCAAGGGGTGTATCCATAAAGATGCGCATGTCCATGAGTTCACGGATCTTAGGTTCTTGAAAGAGTAGAATCCCTTCAAACACAATGATGGTATGACGTTTGATCAAACGGGTTTGTTTGGATCGGCGGTGTTCAGCATGTCGATAAATAGGCACTTCAACCGGTTCGCCTGCACGTAATTTAAGCAGATGTTCATGGAGAAGTTCTATATCAAAGGCATCCGGATGGTCAAAGTTGATCTTGGCACGCTCATCAAAGGGTAGGGCTGAAAAGTCTTTGTAGTAGGAGTCTTGTGCGATGACGACAACTTGATTGGAACCCAGCTCATCGAGGATTGTTTTTGCCAAGAGACTTTTCCCAGAGGCTGAAGGGCCTGCGATACCGATAATGATGGCGCGATGTTCCGACATAGTAACTCCTCACGAAAGTGCGAAAGTATGTTACTGGTCTAAGCGGTAAGAAACAAGGGGGAAAACAATAAGCGCATCTTGCTTAGATTAAAATATAGACAACTTTGGTCATATTTGTTACACTTCAATTCTAAATAGAAAATGAGAAAAACATGTTTAAACTTATCCGGATTTTTTTTCCTATCTCTGTAGGACATGGCGATGAAACTGCAAAAAAACTTTTATTCAATCACCTGATCAAAAATTACCCAAAAACAAGAATTGAGCTTGTTTTGGCCACAGACAACTTTTTGAATCAAAAAATCCATGATCTGTTTGCGGTTGAGATTGTAGACAGAATAGTTAATATCGTATCCTTGAAGGATCTTGCTGCAAATCCTGAAAAATATGAAGAAGCGGATTTATGTCTTAATATTTCCGCAAATACATTAACCGATTTACCAACACGGTTTGATCAAAATGGAAATCCTGTTTATTCTATTATCACTGCAAATGGCCAAAGCGACAATATTCCACGTTCTATCGATTCTATTAAAAAAGGTGGCCTAAGTAATCTTATTGTTACAAACTGGCCAAAGATTATGAAAAGTAAGGCCTATGGCGTGTTATCACCTTTTAATCAGGGTGAAAAAATGACAGACCCCTACCTCTTGATTCAACTCAAAGGTCAAAAAAAGACGCATTTTATTCCACTCGATTTAGAAAATTCTACTTTTTTTCATCCTATTTCGACAATTGAGACCGCAATCAGCGAGCTGGAAAAAATAGATCATCCTAAGAAAAATCTGATTCCATTGCTTAGACAAAAACAAAAAAATGAAATTGAAACACAATTAATTTATAGTTTAAGTCCGCAGTTCCATGGTGTAATGATGAGACTTGATGCGATTGTAAGCACCGCTGTGAAAGCAGCCCAATTATATCGCAATAAAAATCAAAAAATTAAGAAACCGTTAGTGCTACTATTGGCCAATGATTTTTCATCGGCGGATATTCAGCGCATTCTTAACGCAATAAAAGGCCATGCAGATTTTCATACTATCGAAGATCCAAAATTGATCAACATTCTATCGCAGACTGACCCTAAAAAAATCATTGTGCTTCATATTGGCAGTATGCCTCAATCTGCATTTTTAGCTTTTGGATATACCAGTAGTTTACCGCCTTATGCAGAAGGTGAAAATTTCGAATTATCACTTAAAAATGCAGGTAAGCCTTCTGTGCATCTTGAACAAGGGTGCGGTATTTTAAAAAATAAACCTATGCCAAAATCACTTTACGATGTTCCTTCAAACCAAATGCGAACTGTCGTATCAAAAATTGCAACCACTTGTGAAGCAGGTACTCAACCTGAAAAATTTTTAGCTGAATATTATAAAATGCTGGCGGATCAAAATTCAGCGTATAGCCAGTATTTTAAGGCTGAGATTGAAAAGCATCATAGAAAAGCGAATCGTCTTGAATTTTTTGTTAATTCTGTTCAAAAAATGATTGACGAAAAGCCATTAATTTCAAAGAATGACTCTTATGCGCTTCAGCAGACCATTCGAGAAACCGAACTTGAAAAATTTAAAGATTTAATTCAGTATAACAATCCTTTTCATTCGCCAGACTTTAATGAGCTTTCGGCAGTCGCTTATGCTTTGATGAATAAAAAATATGATTTTGTGATTGCTGCAATGTTGCAGTACCCCAATGAGGACACAGATTTACCAATTGAGTGGCTTCAACAATTTGACGGCATTTTTCAGTTTATGGTTAGTCGAGCCAATCCTGATTTATCACAAAGTATGTCAGGCTTTTTTAATCTTGTTCGGCCTGCGCTTGATTTAATTTACGCTAAAAAAGCCAAGGAATTTAAGTCAAGATCAAGTTATAATCCTATAGATTTACAATTAAATCCTCACCCTTTAGTGGTTGCAACGCTGTTCCACTTAAAAGATCACGCGCATTCATTGAAAAAATGGTTTCCCATCGAAAAACTTTCTGCCTTCGATCAAGAAGCTTTGATAAAAATTGCCATCACTCAGAGTAATGCGAGTATGCTGCAACATTGCTTAGCAAACGGCATTCAATTTACGGCGTCTCATGTTAAATTAGCATGCCAATTTTCAAATAAAAGTACTTTTTTAAATCTTTTAGCGTATTCAAAGAACAATCAAAAATTGAAAGAATTAGCTCCTATATGGTTTTTCAATCAATTGAATAGCTTGAAACTTAAAGAATCTGAACTATTGAGCCTTAGCTTGAAAAATACAGATTCTTCAATCTTTTTATTTATGATGAGCTCCCTATCTTATCAAAACCTAGCAGAAACTCATTCTGAGCGCCAAAAAATTATGGAACGTCTTTCAGAAAACTTTGATGAGGGAAATTTTCAATGTCGACCTTTTGATATTCATTCAAGTATGGTGGGGTTTTGTTCAGTACCGCCACTGATTTCCCCAACAATTTTAGAAAATGTGAGGCATGCAATGCAATGGACAGCAACCTTGAGTGTTTTTGCTGCTCATATGACTCCTGCGCTACCCAATCCAAACCTAAATGAATCCCAATACATTAATTCCTCAGAATCGCTTATGGTGACTCCAGACGTTTCAATGGCTGATACACCAATGTGGTTATTGATTGCGCTGACCATTGGTTCGATACTTTTTGTTGGATTACTCCTCAAAGTAGTCATGAGTTGTTGCGAAGACACCAAGGAACCGGCCCGAAACTTTAATCATTAGTGAGTTTTTCTGAGGCAAGTTCTCTACCCGCCTTTTTCAGGCAGGTTACTTGCCTCTTTTTATAATATCAGACTATGATACCCGATAAGTTTTATACTAAAGGCTAGAGCATGTACGCAACGACCTCCTCTCAACCTTGGATTGTCATTAAGTTTGGCGGGAAAAGTGTCGCGAAGCGTTCATGTTGGGAAACGATCGCTAAGATTACTCGGCAGCATCAAGCACAAGGTTTACGACCGCTCATTGTTTGCTCTGCACTGAGTCAAATCACCAATATTTTAGAGCAACTCCTTCAAACTGCAGTCATTGGCGCGCATGAATCTATTTTGGTCGATATTTGTGCTCGTCATCAAGCATTGGCCGATAATCTTCGTGTTCCCTTCAATCTATTACAATCTGATATTCAAACATTAGAACGATTATCTGCCGGTATTGCCTTAATTGGAGAAGTAACACCTCGCATCCAAGCAAAGGTCTTAGCGTTAGGTGAGCAAATGTTAACTCGTTTGGGCGCTGCTTTTTTAATTGAGCAAGGTTTTGATGCGGCTTGGTATGATAGTCGTGAATTACTGATCAGCAAAGATCAGCCCAATTCACAGCACCAAGCCTCTTATTTATCGGCTCATTGCGATTATGAATATGACGAAGTTCTACAACACAAATTAGCAACTGAAGAACGAAATGTGTTGGTCACGCAAGGATTTGTTGCTGCAAATGCCAAGGGTGAAACAGTTGTACTGGGTCGTGGTGGCTCAGATACCTCCGCGGCTTATTTAGCGGCTAAATTGGCAGCTGTGCGTTGTGAAATTTGGACCGATGTTCATGGGATTTACACGGCAAATCCCCATCAAGTTCCACAAGCACAGATCTTAAAACAACTCGACTATGATGAAGCCCGAGAAATTGCGGCTATGGGCGGGAAAGTGCTGCACCCTCGCTGCCTACACCCATTGAAATATCATTGTATTCCCCTGTATGTCGCCTGTACTTTTGCACCAGACATTCAGGGCAGTTTAGTGACTGCAGCCTCATCAAGCGACAGGCAAATTAAAGCTATTTTAACGCGCTATGATTTGACCTTGGTTTCCATGGAAAGTCTGGAGATGTGGCAACAAGTGGGATTTTTAACGCAAGTTTCCCAATGTTTTGGGCGCCATGGTGTTTCCATTGATTTAATTTCTACTTCTGAGTTTAATATCACAGTTTCTCTCGATTTGAAAGCACAAGCCCATGATGCAAAAGTATTAGAGCTCATTCTTTTGGAATTAAATGTTTTTTGTAAAGCCCAGGTGATTAGTCCCTGTGCTTCAATCAGCTTGGTTGGTCGCGATATTCGCTCTATTTTTCATAAATTAGGGGATGCTTTAACGGTCTTTGAAGAACAACGGATCCATTTAATTTCACAAGCAGCCAATGACTTAAATTTAACCTTCGTGGTCGATGAAGAGCAAGTTGAACGGCTGACTGCAAAACTGCATCACCTCTTATTTAGTGATCTCTATTTGCCTCATCAAGAAATCAGCAATCAGGATTCATGGTGGTATCGTAAATCTGAAGATTTACTTGAAATTGGGCAAACGCCAGCCTATGTTTATGATCAGGAAACATTGGCAAAATCAGTTGCCGATCTCAAACGGCTCAGTGCGATTGATCGTTTATTTTATGCAATGAAAGCTAATAATTATACTGACATATTGCAGCAATTTTATAGCGCAGGATTAGGTTTTGAGTGTGTTTCATTGGCTGAGCTTGATTATATTTTTAAATTATTCCCAAAGATTACTCCTGAACGTATTATTTTCACACCTAATTTTGCACCTCGTTGTGAGTATGAGGCTGCGTCAAAATTAAATGTTCATCTTACCCTAGATAGTTTGTATCCGCTCACGCATTGGCCTGAATTATTCAGTGAGCGTGAAATCTTTATTCGTCTTGATCCGGGGCAGGGGCATGGTCACCATAAGCATGTTTGCACAGCCGGTGATATTTCTAAATTTGGCATTCCAATTGCGCAATTACCCGAATTATTAGAGCTCATCCAGCAACATTCGATCAAAGTGATTGGTTTGCATGCCCATACAGGCAGTGGAATTTTGACGCCACAGATCTGGCAACAAGTGGCTTTATTCTTATCCCAGCTGCTACCCTATTTTAAACAGGTGCGTTATTTGAATTTAGGTGGTGGTTTGGGCATTACTGAGCGTGTAGGACAAAAATCATTAGACATCGAAGCGCTAGATACCTTATTGTTGAATGTTAAAGCTACCTGTCCAGAACTTGAGTTTTGGCTTGAGCCGGGGCGTTTCTTAGTTGCACAGGCGGGCGTTTTATTAGCGCGTGTGACTCAAGTTAAGCGCAAGGGAAGTACCCTGTTTATTGGCATCGATACGGGAATGAATTCCTTGATCCGCCCCGCGCTTTATGGGGCTTGGCATGAAGTTGTTAATTTAACGCGTTTAAATGAACCGCGCACGGTACAAGCTGATATTGTCGGGCCAATTTGTGAATCAGGTGATACGCTTGCCTTTTCGCGATTGCTTCCACCTACGCAAGAAGGTGATTTATTATTAATCGCTAACACAGGGGCTTATGGTCATACGATGAGTTCGCATTATAATATGCGAGATCCTGCGCAACAGACGGTCATATAAATGAAAAAATCCCTTAAAACCATCCTTGATTACGTTCGCTATGCTTGTACACAATTTGCACTCGGAAAAATATATTACGGTCATGGCACCGATCGCGCCTGGGATGAAGCCTGCACCTTGGTGTTTTGCGCGCTTGAATTGCCTCAGGATATTGATGCACGCGTGTTAAATGCACGGTTGACCTTGGAAGAACGTCAGAAAATTTTGGATTGGATCCGTCGGCGGGTCGATGAGCGCCTGCCCTTATCCTATTTAACACAACGCGCTTGGTTTGCGGGCTTAGAATTTTTTGTGGATCCACGCGTGTTAATTCCACGTTCGCCCATGGCAGAATTGATTCAAGCCCAATTTGAGCCTTGGATTGTGCCTGAAAAAGTCGATCGCATTTTAGATTTGTGTACAGGCAGTGGTTGCATTGCAATTGCCTGTGCCTATGCTTTTCCAGACGCCGCTGTTGATGCAGTTGATTTGTCTGAAGGTGCGCTTGAGGTGGCAGAAATTAATGTAAAACGTCATGAGCTCGAAGATCAGGTTCATGTTATACAGTCTGATTTATTTTCGGCGTTGAAGGGGCAGGTCTACGATATAATCATTTCTAATCCACCCTATGTGGGTTTAGAGGAATGGGAAGCATTGCCGCAGGAATATACACATGAGCCAAAGTTGGCCTTGGTTGCACAGGATGATGGATTAGATTTGGTGTTGAAGATTTTGCGTGAAGCAAAGGATTTTTTAACGCCAAGTGGAATTTTGATTGTAGAGGTGGGGAATACCATGGAATTGCTTCAGACCCGTTTTCCTGATGTTCCTTTTGTGTGGCTTGATTTTACGCACGGTGAGGATGGCGTATTTTTATTGACGCGGGAGCAGCTAAAAGGTTATTTTTCATAAAAGAGGTTTTTATGCTCAATCCAAAACTCATTCGCCAAGATCTCGACAACGTTGCAAAAGCCTTAGCAACGCGCGGTTTTCTGCTCGATGTTAAAAAACTCAATCTACTTGAAGAACAACGCAAAGAACTTCAAAGCGCAACGCAGGATTTACAATACAAACGCAATACAGAATCCAAAAAAATTGGTATTGCAAAATCCAAGGGCGAAGACGTTGCTGCATTAATGGCGGGCATTGAAACCCTGGGTGATGAATTAGCAGAAAAAGAAAAAAAGCTTCAAGCCGTACAAACAGATTTACAAATACTGCTCGAAAGTGTGCCCAATATTCCGCATGAAAGTGTGCCCATTGGAAAATCAGAAGCTGATAATATTGAGATCCGAAAATGGGGTCAACCCAAAACGTTTTCATTTACTCCCAAAGATCATGTGGAGTTGGGTGAAGCTTGGGGGTTGATGGATTTTGAACGAGCAACAAAATTGACCGGATCGCGTTTTGTGGTGTTGCAAGGTCAATTAGCTCGTTTGCAGCGCGCACTGAGTCAATTCATGTTGAATTATCATATTGAACATCATGGTTATCAAGAAGTGTATGTGCCTTTCTTAGTCAATTCGGATTCATTGTTTGGCACGGGGCAATTGCCTAAATTTTTAGATGATCAATTTCGCACCCAAGGTGAACCTGATTATTTTTTAATTCCGACCGCCGAAGTGCCGCTGACCAATTTAGCGCGGGATGAAATTTTAGAAGCTAATTCCCTGCCACGAAAATATGTGTCTCAATCACCGTGTTTTCGCAAGGAAGCCGGTTCCTATGGGCGCGATACGCGAGGCATGATCCGTCAACATCAATTTGAAAAAGTGGAATTGGTGCAAATTGTTAAACCTGAGGATTCTTATCAAGCACATGAAGCGCTGACTCAACATGCTGAAACCATCTTGCAACAATTAGGGCTGCCTTATCGGGTTGTTGCGCTGTGCACAGGTGATCTCGGGTTTCAATCAGCAAAAACCTATGATTTGGAAGTATGGTTGCCAAGCCAGCAATGTTACCGAGAAATTTCATCGTGCAGTAATTGTGAGTCATTTCAAGCGCGGCGAATGCAGGCGCGTTGGCGTAATCCTGAAACGGGGAAGACGGATTATGTACATACACTCAATGGTTCGGGATTAGCGACAGGCAGAACCTTGGTGGCGATTTTAGAAAATTATCAAGACGAGCAGGGTGCTGTGCATATTCCAGAAGTGTTGTGGCCGTATATGGGTGGGATTAAAGTGATATTGCCCGAATAGGCTAACCTATCTTTCCCACCTCCAAAATCTTCATCACATTAGAGCCACCGTGAATACCGATGTGGTCGCCCTTAGTGAGGATCACTAAATCACCGTATTTGACGATGACGCGTTTTTCCAGTTCTTTGATGGCATGCACTTCAATGTCGCTCCAATTCGTTTCACTTAGATCAAAGTGAATAGGATAAACGCCACGGTACAGCGTCATCCGGCGTTGTGTTGCTGTATGTCGACTCAGGCCAAAAATAGGGATCCCTGAACGGATCCGCGACATCCACAATGGCGTTGAGCCTGATTCAGTCAATGCGATGATGGCTTTGATATTAAAATGATTAGCGGTATACATGGTTGCCATGGCGAGCGCTTCATCGACGCGTTCAAATCGGCACTCCACGCGATGCCCAGAAACTTGGGTAATGCGATTGCGTTCTGCGGTGTGGCAGATCCGATCCATTGCGGCAACGACTTTATCAGGGTGTGCGCCTGTCGCTGTTTCGGCTGACAACATCACTGCATCGGTGCCATCGAGCACGGCATTGGCCACATCAGAGACTTCAGCACGCGTTGGAATGGGATGTAGGATCATCGACTCCATCATTTGTGTCGCAGTAATTACCGCTTTATCAAGGGCGCGGGCACGCTGAATGATATGTTTTTGGATTGCGGGGACTTCTGCATCGCCAACTTCAACAGCCAAATCACCCCGTGCGACCATAACAGCATCGGATGCACGAATGATTTCATCAATCGCTTTAACTGCTTCAGAACGTTCGATTTTAGCAACAAGACCTGCATTGCTGCCGGCAGCTTTTAATAAGGCTCGCGCTTCATCAATGTCAGCAGCGCTGCGTGGGAAAGAAACAGCGACGTAATCAACATTTAAACGTGCTGCAATTTTAATATCTTCTTTATCTTTTTCCGTGAGTGCTTTTGCAGAAAGGCCACCGCCTAAGCGATTGATACCCTTATTGTTAGAGAGTACACCACCTTCTTTAACCGTACAAAAAATTTTGGCCTGTTCAACTTTATCGACGTGTAACACAATTAAACCATCATCAAGTAATAAAGTATCATTGCGGTGCACATCTTTGGGTAGTGCTTTATAATCGATCCCCACACAATGTTCATCGCCTGCATTGGAATCAAATTCCGCGTCAAGAATAAAGGATTGTCCGGGTTTTAGCGTGATTTTTCCGGCTTTAAAACGTGACACACGGATTTTCGGGCCTTGTAAATCAGCAAGGATCCCGACGATTTTCCCACATTTTTGTGCAATCTTTCGTGCTAAATCGATCCGCTTTTGGTGATCATCGGCCGAGCCATGCGAAAAATTAGCACGAAATAAATCTACGCCTGCGTGAATCACTTTTTCCATCATGCGTGGATCATCAATAGCTGGTCCCATAGTGGCTACAATTTTTGTGCGTCGGAGTGGGTATTGGCTCATAATTTATTCTCTATTCTCCAGTGCTAATACGGCTGGAAGCGTTCTTCCTTCAATAAATTCAAGGAAGGCGCCGCCACCTGTTGAAATATAACTGATTTGATCCGTTAATCCATAACGATCAATTGCAGCAAGTGTGTCACCGCCACCGGCAACAGAAAACGCTGTGCTGTTTGCAATGGCATGTGCGATCGTTTCAGTTCCGTGACCAAATTGTGGAAATTCAAATACACCGACAGGACCATTCCATAAAATAGTTTTTGCTTCCGCAATGATGTTTGCCCAATCTTGCGCTGTTTCAGGGCCAATGTCGAGGATGAGATCATCTTTGCTGACATCGTTTAATGTTTTGACAGTAGCTGTAGCTGTTTTTGAAAATTCCTTGGCAACGACGACGTCGATAGGTATAGGAATTGCTGTGTGTTGCAAGAGCGTTTTAGCGGTTGGAATGAAATCAGGTTCATATAGAGATTTTCCAACCGGAAATCCTTGTGCAGCAATGAAGGTATTTAAAATGCCACCACCGACAAAAATTGCATCCATTTTTTTGGAGAGCGATTCTAAAACGCCTAATTTTGTCGATACTTTTGATCCGCCAACGAGGGCCATTACGGGTTTTTTCGGATGATTCATGACTCGCGTAAGTGCATCTAATTCGGCGATTAATAAAGGTCCTGCGCAGGCGATTTTGGCATAGTGTGCAACACCAGTGGTTGAGGCTTGTGCGCGATGTGCCGTTGCAAAAGCATCCATAACAAAGACATCACAAAGGGCTGCCATTTTTTTTGCAAGTGAGGGATCATTTTTTTCTTCGCCTTTTAAAAATCGCACATTTTCAGCCAGGATAATTTCGTTACTCTGAAAATGAATACCGTTGATCCAATCTTTTTCTAAGCGAACAGGGTGTTTTAAATGTTCACTCAACGAGTGTGCAATCGGTGCTAATGAAAAAGCGGGATCATCTTCACCTTCCTTAGGACGTCCTAGGTGTGACATTAAGATAACCAATGCACCAGCCTTAAGGGCTTGTTGGATTGTCGGTAAAACAGCGCGGATCCGCGCATCGCTAGTAATATGACCGTCTTCAAGAGGGACGTTGAGGTCAACGCGGATCAAGACGCGCTTACCGTTGAGATTGAGTTTGTTCATTGTGAGCATCATATTTCTCATTATCCCGTGATTTCACAATCACGGCATCGGCAACAGGACTTAAATTTGGTACAGAAAGTTCATTGGGACCAATCTTAGCAAACAATTGTGACGAATGACCGCCATCTAAGTTGAGTGCATTATAGCAATTTAAACCACCAAATTGCTCAGGTTTTTGAAGAATATTAGCAAAGTTTGATAAGGTGAGCGAAGCACCTTGGCTGACCACAAGGATCACCTGTTGTTGCTGGGTCAAACAGATGGCAGAGCGATCGTCTGCACCGCTTTTTAAATGTGGAATTTCACCTTGGACAACTAAGCGCGGACCTGCCTGTATCGCAAATGTAATGTTCTGCAGATCTTTAAAGGCTTTTGATGAAACAATCTCAGGATGGTTTTTTAAATAAAATACCCCCCACCAGCTGATCGGCTTAAACGGTGATCGAAGTTGGCCATTTTGAATACGTAATCCAAGGGGCTGATAATTGGGTGTAAAAAAACCGCCGTTGACGGCCACGAGAGCTTGAGTTTGTTCCGCTATTTCTTCAACGGTTAGCCCCCCAGTTTCAGGGTGATCGAGATCAGCAGCAGTGGCTAGATCCAAGTCATATTTTGCAGGATCAATTCGAAAGGCGTAAAGACGACCATAGCCAGGTTGTAATAACGTGTATTCTAAACCTGGCTTTAATGGTTTCCAGATCGTCGGTGTGGCACGCGCACCTGAAATGATGAGTATCAGCAGGATGAGCGCGCAGGCTGTACGTGAAATCTTTAACGTTATCCTCATGCCCTCATTAATGCCCTTGCAGTATCGAGCATTCGATTTGAAAACCCCCATTCATTGTCATACCAAGACAAGACTTTTACAAGATTGCCCAACACCTTCGTTTGTGTTGAATCATAAATAGAAGATGCAGGATTATGATTGAAATCAATTGAAACTAAAGGTGCTTCGTTATACGCCAAAATACCTTTAAGCTCGCCATTTGATGCTTCTTTTAAAATGTTATCGATTTCTTCATGCGTAGTAGGTCTTGCGGATTGAAAGGTCAGATCCACGAGGGAAACATTGATCGTGGGAACGCGGATTGCAAAACCATCAAGACGGCCATTTAATTCAGGCAAGACAAGTCCCACTGCAGCGGCAGCGCCTGTTTTTGTCGGAATTTGTGATTGTGTGGCTGAGCGTGCGCGTCTTAAATCATCGCCATGGGCCACATCGGTAAGCACTTGATCATTCGTATAACTATGAATGGTTGTCATGAGGCCTGTGACCAGCCCAATTTCTTTATGCAAGGGTTGAACCAAGGGAGCGAGGCAATTCGTGGTGCAAGAGGCATTCGAAACGATGCGATCATCCGCATTTAACGTATGATGATTAACGCCATAGACAATAGTTTTAACATCATTACCGGCAGGTGCTGAAATCAATACTTTTTTCGCACCTGCTTCTAAATGCACCGATGCTTTTTGTTTGCTGGCAAAAATACCGGTGCATTCAAAAACGAGATCAATATCCAGATCGCCCCAGGGAAGTTGTTTGGGATCACGTTGTGCAAAAATTTTGATGCGCTTGCCATTGACGATTAATTCATCACCTTCAACTTGGACGTTGCCGGAAAAAGGACCATGAACAGAGTCGTAGCGAAGAAGATGTGCATTAGTTTGCGCAGGAGAGAGATCGTTGATCGCCACGATTTGAAGTTCTTCGCCATAGCGTTGTCTATTTTCTTCGAGCGCTCTTAAGACATTACGCCCAATTCGACCGAAACCGTTAATCGCAATTTTAATGGCCATGAAATTTTCTCCCGTTATTTAATTTTTACGACAGCATTAACCGCATCTATTACAGCCTGCACCGTGATTCCAAGTGCTTTATAAATATCGGCTGCGGGCGCTGATTCACCAAAGCATGTTAAGCCCACAATTCTACCGTCCAAACCGACAAATTTATACCAATAATCAGCAGAAGCTGCTTCAATCGCCACGCGCGCACGCACATGCGGCGGTAAAACAGCATCGCGATAGCTGGCAGGTTGTTTTTCAAATTGATCGACGCAAGGCATGGAAACCACACGCACGCGAAGACCCTGCGATTCAAGTTGTGCAGCCGCATCCATAGCAATGCTTACTTCAGAGCCTGTGGCAATAATGAGTGCTTGTGGATTTTCAGCTTGTTTTAAAATATAACCACCGCGTGAAATAAGCGCTAAATGCTCAGCATCGCGGGATTGTTGCGGCAAGTTTTGGCGCGTTAATAATATGCACGTTGGGCCATCTTGACGTTCTATAGCCATTTTCCAAGCCATTGCGGTTTCAGCGTGATCACAGGGGCGCCAGACTGAAAGATTCGGTGTCATGCGTAGCATTGCAGCATGTTCAATGGGTTGATGTGTGGGGCCATCTTCGCCTAAGCCGATAGAATCATGCGTGAGCACGTAGATCACGCGTTGGTGCATCAGGGCAGAAAGCCGAATTGCATTACGCGCATAATCAGTAAAAACAAGAAAAGTGCCGCCATAAGGAATGAATCCATTGTGCAGCGCGAGTCCATTCATGATCGCCGCCATACCAAATTCGCGTACACCATAGTGAATATAATTTCCATTGATATCATTAGGGGTGATGGTTTTTGATAAAGTGGTATTGGTGCAATTGGATCCCGTTAAATCCGCTGAGCCACCGATGAATTCAGGCAGCAGGGGATGAAGTTGATTTAAGGCCCATTGCGAAGATTTTCGCGTTGCGACAGGCTTTGTTTCTTGTTGGGCTTGTGACACGATGCTGTAAGCGCGTTCTTCCCAATGATTAGGTAATTCACTCTTGCAGTGGCGCACAAATTCAGCGGCTAATTCAGGATGTTTCGCTTGATAATCGAGAAAGAGTTGGTTCCATTGTGCTTCATGTTCGGCGCCTGCAGGTCGGGCATCCCAAGCCGCATAAAGTGCCTCAGGAATTTCAAAAGGTGGGTAAGGCCATTCGAGTTGTTCGCGAACTTTGACGATTTCTTCGGGTCCCAGCGGTGAACCGTGCGCATCTGCGGTATTTGCAAAATTAGGTGATCCAAAGGCGATCGTCGTACGGCAACAAATGATGGTAGGTTTTTCTGTTTCAGCCTTCGCAGCCAAAATGGCTTTCTTAATTGCATCGGGATTATGTCCATCGACATTGGCAATCACATGCCAGCCATAGGATTTGAAGCGAGCAGGGACGTCTTCGGTGAACCAACCTTCGACATGGCCATCGATGGAGATTTTATTATCGTCCCAAAAGGCGATGAGTTTGCTGAGTTTGAAGGTGCCAGCAAAGGAGCAGGCTTCGTGGGAAATACCCTCCATGAGGCAACCATCACCGAGAAAAACATAGGTGTGGTGATCCACGAGGGGGAAACTGTCGCGATTAAATTGTTCCGCGAGGATGCGTTCGCCGAGCGCAAATCCAACCGCATTAGCAATGCCTTGGCCGAGTGGGCCCGTGGTGGTTTCTACGCCAGGCGTGATGCCATATTCAGGGTGCCCCGGTGTTCTTGAGTGAAGTTGACGAAAATTTTTAAGATCAGAGATCTTGAGGTCGTATCCTGTGAGGTGGAGTAGGGAGTAGAGCATCATGGAGGCATGTCCATTGGAGAGGACAAATCGATCACGATCGACCCAGTTCGGGTTGCTGGGGTTGTGTTTGAGGAAGTCGCACCAGAGGACTTGGGCTATATCAGCCATGCCCATGGGGGCACCCGGATGGCCGGAGTTGGCTTGTTGTACGGCATCAAGGCTTAGGAAGCGGATCGCATTGGCCATCAGGAAGCGGTTTTGTTCGTGCATGGGTTCCTCTTCGATAGGAAAAGGGGAATTATCACCCATTTGGCAGTTGGAAACTAGGGGGGGCAAACTCAACCTATATTAAGTTTGAACGACCTTTCGATTTTTTCATTTTTAACATCTATACTCTACACTATAATTAAGTGGTGAGGTTGCTCGTTGGAAAAATAAAAGGAAGCTTTTCAAGCACCACTCATAATCATACCATTCGGTAAGTTGAGGGAGTATGCCTAATATCAGAGAAGGTCTTGCTCATGAGGCATTTCTTAAATGTATCAATGAGTTGCCACAAAAAGCATTATTTGATGGACTGTTTGATGATAAGAACGGTACGCAACTCTTACTGGAAGAAATTAAAGAAAGTTTGGAGAATGATACCCTTTTAATTACAAAAGTAGGTGTTCGGCATTTAAACTCAAATGTAAATAAAGTTGCAGTTATAACGATAACAGACCAAGAAGGAAATTCATCTAAATATTGTTTGATAGGCGAATCATTAGGGATGTTTACCGATCCAAATGCGCGTCCTAATATTGTGGAAAATCCATATTTAGCACCTAATTATATCAGCCGAAATAATAATGAAAGCGAGGGGAATGCGCAACGGGCTAATCTTATTCCTTTCTATGAATTAGGAACATTGATGGGCGCTTGTGAAATTAATAAATTCATGAGCGCTGATGAATTCAATACTTATAAGTTTATCTATTTGCTTCAATCTATCCAAAATAATTATTTTACAATCCAGCAAGGTATTGGAATTTCAATAAATAGGTTGCCTAATTTAACTGCTCAAGGTATTGCAACGGGTGAAAGTATGCTTTTGAGCGAGAAAAGTCTTAAAAAACACGATAAAAAGCATAAGTCCATTCAAGGTTTTTTTTCATCTATTCCTCACGTTTCTAAGCAAAATACCGCTGAAGCTCAACATATTAATGTGTTTTTTTCCAGCTTAATATCAAACATTGAAAATGCAATTCAACTTTCTAAGATTGATAAACACTTTGATATATCGAATCTAAAAAAACAGCTACCCGAACATCAAAAATCAAGACATTATTTACATCGAATTCATCAGTCTTTAGAAGGGTTCAATAACATTATTTCTGAAGAAATTAATCGATTATCACTGAAACTAGGTCCTATTTTCGAGCAACATCAAGACGGAGTTTTAATGATGACAGGTGCTGTTTTGGATCTTTTTATCGATTTTGAAGAAAATCATCTTCAATACTTTGATATAAAACCCGAAAATTTTCTTCGGGATGAAAATGGATTAGTTATTGGAGATAATAAAACATTAGCGAGAGTACAGGATGATGGAAAAGTCATTAACGGAAGCTCACATGCAACTTATAACTTACCAGCCGCAGAAGAAGGCGAATTTAGTGGGAATGCAATGTTGACTAGTGTGCAAGCTAGACAACTGAGCCGATACCAAATTGGCGCGATGCTTTACAATATGACGATCGGTATTCCTTCATCAGAGTTTGGAGATATAGCTCCCCATATTATAGTTTCAGGCCGACTTCTCGATCGTGGACTTAAAAATGAATTTGATTTTAATCACCCTTGTTTTAAGACGGAGATTGGACAGTTTTTAGAAAGCCAAATTAGACGGTTGACTGATGTAAATCCTCATGCACGCCCTGAATTGGAGACAGTCAGAGAAAGGTATCATGAATTTTGTCAATCTTTACAACAAAGATATGAAAATAATTGAGAAAAAGGTCAAGTTTTGTGTTACAATTACCGCAACAGGTTTTAAGGATTTTTAGCTTTGGATAGACAACTAGTTTTTGTAGGAGAACATTATGTTATCGAAAAAGAAACGTCTAGAAATTAGTAAAGTAGGTTCAAGTTTTAATGAAGACGATATTGGTGAGATGATATCTGAGATCAAGGCGTATCAGAATAAAGATGAAAAAAAAGAGGCCTTGTGGTACCTACTAGAGGGTGTGTTAAACCCACCTAATGTTCGTCAACAACCTAATCAAGCAGCGCAAATTGAAACGCTTCGATTTATTCGGCTCCAAATGATGGGTACTACATTGGTTCCTCAGTTTAATGAAGCAAAAGAACAAAATTATCTGTTAGATTATGCAATAGTTGAAGGCAAGGATGCTTTAGTTGATTGTATTTTAGAAGAACCAGGTATTAATCTTGATAATGTTGATTCTTTTTCAGAGACTTTTCTTCTTAAGGCCATTTCCAATGGCGTTTCATGTGAAACGATTGAAAAATTGATTACACCAAGATCGCTAACAGCAGCGAATGCTCTAGGAGGGAGGCCTTTAAAGGCAGCACAGGAAAGAGGCCATCATGAAATAATAGAGTTACTTCAACGCAAGATCGAAGAAAATAAGAACCCCCCTAATAACCACGGGTTCACGATTAATCCTCCTCCTAGGGATCCGGGTAACAAAGATTCGGGTAAAGGCAAGAAAAACAATTGCAACCCATTCTGAAAGGATCAAGATATAGTATTTTGTTTTAATTTTATCGTGTAGGTTGGGTTAGCGCAGCCGAAGGCTGAGCGTAACCCAACATTCCTTTCATTCTGAGCCAATACTTTAGCTGCCGAATTTAGTAGGTTGAAAATTTATTGATTTTTTGGCCAAAAATTAGTCTTTTTCCATCCATTCTTCCCACTCCTTGACTAATTTTTCTAACTCTGCTGCATTTTTTTCAAATTGTTTTTGCAGATCAATCAACGTTTGTTTTTGATGAGGATCATAGAGGCCTTGATCGAGCAATTGAGTTTCAAGATCTTTTTGTTTAGTTTCTAATGTTTCAATGCGGGCTTCAATGGTTTTTAATTGCTTTTGCGCTTGAAGATTAGGCTTAAGTCTTGGAGCTTCGGCAGGTTTAGTGGGTGGAGCGGGTTTATGGACAATCGGTGAAACATTGGCGGCCGTCTTGGGTGTTGGTCGTTGACGTAGCCAGTCATCATAACCACCCACATATTCCTTGATTTCACCATCTCCCTCAAATACCAAGGTGCTAGTAATGATATTATTTAAGAAACTGCGATCGTGACTGACTAATAATAACGTGCCTTGATACTCGCTTAATAATTCTTCAAGCAATTCTAATGTTTCTAAATCGAGATCATTGGTGGGCTCATCCATTACCAAAACATTGGCAGGTTTCGTAAATAAGCGGGCGAGTAAAAGGCGATTTCGTTCACCACCGGATAATGATTTAACCATAGAGCGTGCTCTATCGGGTGTAAATAAAAAATCTTGCAAATAGCCAATAATATGCACGGAACGCCCATGGATCGTGACATATTGATCGCCATAACTGACATTATCAGCGACGGTTTTATTTTCATCGAGTTGTGCGCGTAGTTGATCAAAATAAGCACATTCTAATTTCGTACCTTGTTGGAGTTTTCCCGAATCGGGCGCTAGTTCGCCCAATAATATTTTTAAGAGAGTGGTTTTACCTACACCATTGGGACCGATGATCCCAATTTTATCACCTCGCATGATGCAGGTAGAAAAATTTTTAATCAGAGGTTTTTGCTCGTAACTGTAATTGATGTTTTGCGCTTCAACGACTATTTTTCCAGAAGATTTTGCTTGCTGTAATTGTAAATTAACTTTACCAGAAACTTCTCTGCGCGCTTTTCGTTGTTCACGCAAGGCTTCTAAAGCTCGCACACGCCCCTCATTGCGGGTACGACGTGCTTTAATTCCTTGGCGGATCCACACTTCTTCCTGCGCAAGGCGTTTATCAAATAATTGTTGGTGTGTTTGTTCGGCTTCTAGCGCTTGCTGTTTACGTTCTTCGTATTGCGCATAATTGCCCGGATAGCTTTGTAGCTTACCGCGATCGACTTCAACGATCCGTGTGGCTAATTTTTGCAAGAAAGCTCTATCGTGAGTGATGAAGACAACGGAACCTTTGAATTCTAAGAGAAACGCTTCCAGCCAATCAATGGATTCAATGTCGAGATGATTGGTTGGCTCATCGAGCAATAAAATATCAGGTTGTTGGACTAATAATTGCCCGAGCAATACGCGCCGTTTCATACCGCCGGAAAGGGCGGAAAACTCATCTTTTTCATTGAGATTTAACCTGGAAATAACAGCATCAATTTGGGGTGATAAATTCCAGGCTTGGTGTTGGTCCAATTGGTGCTGTGTTTTTTCCAGGGCTTTAAGCAAGGATTCATCATGAGAAGTGCTCAGTTGTTCAGTCAGGTGCAGATATTCGGCCAGCAATAAACCTTGAGGGCCAAGGCCACTGGCGATCACATCATAGATACTACCATGAAGGTCACTCGGAACTTCTTGCTCCAACCTGACCACTTTTAAACCTTGTTGACGGGTGATTTCACCGCCATCAGGCTTGATATCACCGTGTAGCACTTTCAACAAGGTTGATTTGCCTGCACCATTACGCCCTAAAATACAAATTCGTTCTTGGGGTTCAATATGCAGATCGATGTTATCGAGCAGGGGATGCCCTCCAAAACCAATCGTGATTGCGCGCAAACTCATTAACGCCATTTTTTTACCTTTCTATGAACCCTCTATCATAACTGGCCCCATCTAACTTGTAACTAGGAAAGGTTGGTTTAAGCGCTTGTTTGGTTAAAAAATAGCCAAAAAAACTCATTTAAATGGCTAAAACCTAGATGATTAATAAAAAACCTACCATATCGTTTAAGAACGATCGGCCGTTTCTCGCCAGGAATTTTACTGATATAAAATTTCTGGTGTTTTAAGTGAAAAAAGGATTATGATGAGCTGACCAAGTGGTTTTTGCGTCTACAGTGTCTTATAAAGTAGAGGTGTGCATATGAGCAAAACCGATCCTTTGCATTCACGAATCACGCAGGAAAAAGCGGAACAGTTAATTGCTGTTGATCATGGCTTGTGTGCGATTAAAGATTTGCAAGGCCGTTATGTTGATCTAACGACAAAAGCGGTGGGTTTGATTACAAACACTGAGTTTGGATCGCGAAAACAAATTAGAGGGCGATTTGAACATGAATTGCTATCCGATGATGAAGTCGTTCGCCTTTACTATTCTCATGATAATCTAGCCATTTCAAATGATGCTTGGATAGGTCTTGAGCCGTGTTGTTGGGAAGGAGTGTCTAATCAGATCAGTATTTCAACAAAATACGCGATTGAAAATAAAAAAGGTGAGGTTATTGGTTGTTTTTTTCGAGCCATCGTCTTAGAAAATAAAATGATTTCTCATCATCTGCAAGCATTAAAAGTAAATCAATTAAATTTAAACTCAAAAAAACATGCTTCTTTTCAAGTTGAATTTAACCCCCACGATTCACTTCATACGTTAACGTCTCGTGAAGCAGCGTGCCTTTTTTACACAATTCACGGTAAAACAGCAAAAGGGATCGTAAGGCTTCTTGGTGTTTCATCCAAAACCGTCGAATACTATATAGCAAATTTAAAATCAATATTCAAATGCCAGTCAAAATCAGAGTTGATTGCAAAAGCCATTGAGCAAGGTTTTCTGCAAAAAATGCCGGCTTCAATTTTAGGATTATCTGATATTTGTTTGTATAGCGAGCGGTAAAGGGGCTTCTATGAAAAAAGAACAGTTATTGTACAGTGCTTTTAAGTCGGACGTTCAGGAATCAGATCCTATTTTTTGGGTGTTTTGAGTGCGTTTTTAATTGCATCAATGTGCTTATGTGATGTTTTTGTTTTTAAGACAGTTTCTTTTTTTGGTTTCTCTCTTGCCTTAAGCGGGGTGATTTTTCCAATTACTTCATTAATTATGATCTGTATTAACGAAATATATGGTCACAAAAAAGCTGCATTATCATTGATTAGTTTAGTTTCAGCCCAGTTATTCTTTTTAGTTGGGCTAGTTTTTCTTCCAAAAATTCCATCACCCCCTGATTTTTCACCCGATATTGTTTCTGCATATAACCTTGTCTTCAAAGAAGAGTGGCGAGTGTTTCTGTCAAGCCCTGTTGGGATATCTGTAACCTTATACTTGTCTTCTGTGATTAATTCAAAATTAAAAATTTATTTTTGGGGTAAATATTTAATCGCTCGAACTGTATTTACATCAGCAGTTACAACAGCTGTCTTAGTTTCTATCATATATCCAATTAACTTTTTAGGAATTTTAAATGCGGATAAAATATTTAATATTATTATTGACACCTATGTTTATAAAATGATCATGGCTTTTTTGATCGTTTATTTATCATATCCTCTTGTTTTCTTTTTAAGAAAGGCAGAGAAAAAGTATGTTTTCGACATCAATGCAAGCTACAGTCCTTTTCATGTTTATACCCCAAAAAGTCGTGGAATAAATTTGTATGATAAGTTTTTTAAGTAAAATTAAGCGTAGAATTGATTCATTTTTTGATACAGAGGAGCATCACATGCAGTTGTGCTCAATAAAAAATGAGAATGACAATATTATTTGTGAATTTAATGATAAGCTAAATACAAGTGGAAGGTTGATCAAAATTGATGCGAATGATATTTTTTTAAATAAAAATTTGCAAGAATGCATTCCTCGTTCAACTTTATTGCTTATCGGCTCAGTCTATGGTTTTTATAAAGATATTGAAAAACAATTTAGAATAAAAAATGTTAATTTAATGGAAAATATTTTATTGTTAGAAAACAAAGATGAAAAAATAATTTTAACGTTTAAAGAGTTGTTGGATGATCCGGACTTAATTAGCAAGGTGAACTCATCGGATATTGTTAAGTGGGTTTATCCTTATGCGTTGAGAGAAGGTTATGGTGCGTATCAAAAAATAATTGAAAAAGAAATAAATTCTAGTTTTGACTTAAGAAGTAATATTTTAAGATTTTCATCTAAAAGAAATAATTCGGGGAAAAATAGAAATGATTAATCAAGATCCTCATCAAGGCATGCGTTTAACTTCTGTATTAAGTAAAGAGATTATGGGTCTCGTTCGAGAAGGTGATTATCAGCATCCAGGTGAAGAAGAGGCCATTGAATTATTATTTCGGAATGCAGAAAAATCAGAAAACTTCTCTTTTTTAGATGTAGGGTCTGGATATGGTGGTACCGCTGCTTATATAGAGAAAAAAAAATGGGGGAAAGTTATTGGGATTGATATCAATCCAGATGTTGTTGCTATCGCAAGAAAAAAATACATAAACCCTACTTTTATCACGGCAGATGTTTTGACTGCACAAGAAGATATAGAACGAGTGTTGAAAAAAAAGCTAGTTTTTGATGTGATCTATTTATTTAATTCATTTTGTCTTTTTTCTGATCATCAATCTTCATTGAAGCAATTAAGTGTTCTTTCAAAACCTTTATCAAAATTGCTTATTTTTGATTATGTTGATTATGGTAAATACATGAAAAATCCATATATAGAAAATGAAAAACTCTTACTGCCTAATATTATAAAAAAAGGTGAAATTACTCATAGATTTTCATCAGCAGGATGGGAGGTCGAGTCAGTAGAGAATATTGATGATTTATATGTCAAATGGTATCAAGAATTAAAGCAAAAAATAGAGGCTATCAAAATAGTGTTGTCTGAAAAATATGGCCGTCAAATTTATAATATTTTTTTGAGTCGATATTTTCACATATTAACTTGTTTAGAAGAAAAAATTCTTGGCGGTGTGATCATTACAGCATGCGTTAAAAACAGCTAAAGAAATTATGTTATTTTTTGATTGATTTGAATGATTATACCTATAATAGTTATATTATTAGCATCAGCTGTTTCGATGGTTCCTTCGATAGACAGATCCTGAAGAAGATAGGTGTTTCCTCTGATAAAACAGCGCCTGATGATGTTATGTGTATTGTTAAGCCGAGCAATGATTAAATCTCCATCAATGAGTGGTTTATTGTAACAAGCAATAAAAATTGTACCTTTTTCATAAAAAGGTAGAAAGGCATTATTATCTATGGTTACAGCAAACAAATCATGTGTATTTATATTTTTTGGAGGTTCAATCAGCAATTTTGATAACGGTTCTTGGTTAGTTTCATGGATTTTTCGAAGATCATAGAGCGAGATTGCAATAATTTGATTAAGGTTATTATCTTCTTTAAATCCTAATAACTCTGATAAAGAAATATTAAAAAATGAAGCAATAGAAAACAATGTGCCAACCGTTGGGTTTCCATCTCCGCGCCTTAAGTTATTAATTGCAGCGATAGATACGCCTGTAGCTTCACTGATCATACGGGTACTTATATTAGATGCGCTCATGAGCCCATTTAATTTTTGTTGAATGTTTGTAAGGGTAAAGGCTTCAAGCGGCGAAGATACATTAATAAATTTTTTGTTTAACATCATACCTCCGGTAGATTGACAATATAATAGCAGCATGGTATTATATTATTTTCTTGTTTCCAAAAACAAGCAATAATCAGTTTTTGAGCAATCTTTTGCCTAACGAAGAAATCGTTACTACTCAGCCCGGATGGTGAAGTTAAGAGAACGTTCAATGTTGAGCCTAGGTTGGACGAAAAATTGTCGAAAAGAGGCGCAGTGTATATTGATACATGAGCACTTTGAGGCAATTTTTCTTATCTGTTGGGCCAAAAGTGGACGTTCCTATGAAGAGGCCGAGTCGTAACAAGAAATCTCTTTAAAAATGGATCCATGTCTTTCAACTATACTGAGGATGATACGCCTTCAGCGTATTACTTGTCGAGATAAGGGCAATTTATTACCACAAATTGCCTTTATCTGTTTAAAAAGTTCAACTCAAGTTTTTAGAATGTTAGCGTTAGCGTTGAGGTATTTATGGAAAATATAGAACTTATTCGCTCACGGATCACTCAGGAAAAGGCAGAGCAATTAATTGCTGTCGATTATGGATTTTGCGTGATCAAGGATCTGGAAGGCCGTTATATCGATCTAACGACAAAAGCAATTGGTTTGATTACAAATGCAGAATTTAGATCACGAAAACAAGCCATGGGTCGATTCGAGCATGAGTTAGTCGCTGATGAGGATATTGTTCGCCTTTATCAGGCGCATGATAAGTTGGCGATCTTAAATGATGTTTGGTTGGGCCTCGAGCCGTCTTGTATTGAAGGAGAGCCCTGCTATGTTAGTATTTCAACAAAATATGCAATTGAAGATGAACAGGCCAAGATTGTGGGTTGTTTAGTTCACGCGATTGTTTTAGAAAACGAAATGCTATATCATCATCTTCAAGAATTGAAAGAAGAACAATCAATTTTAAGCTCAGATCCTCTTCCTTATTTTCAATTTGAATTTCAACAACACTTTGCAAATTATGGGTTAACACCCCGTGAAGCAGAGTGTCTTTTTTATACTATTCATGGTAAAACAGCAAAAGCAATAGGAACTCTCTTGGGTATTTCATCGAAAACAGTGGAGTATTATTTGGCTAATTTAAAAGCAATATTTAAATGTTACTCTAAATCCGAATTAATTTCAAAAGCCATCGAGCAAGGATTTCTTAAAAAAATGCCTGCTTCGATTTTGAAATTATCAGCGATAAATATGGAGAAAGATTGATAAATATGGAGTAAAGAATGGGAAGTTTATATACAGGGCCGATCATTGATACCCATATGCACCTGTGGGATTTAAACAATCATTATGCTTGGCTTGAAACTAATGATCCTGTGCTTGTTAATTTGGGCGGTAATTATGATGAGTTGAAGAAAAATTTTCTAGTTGAAGATTATATCGCCTTAACGGAACATCATCACATCGTTAAATCCATACATATTGAAGCTTTTGGTTTTGAAGGTAATCCTATTTTAGAAACGCAATGGCTTCAAAAACAATCGGATCAATTCGGATTTCCTCATGGTATTGTGGCGCATGCACCCTTGCATGATCCTCATGTGGAGACATTGCTAAAACAACACAGGCAATATCCTAATGTTCGAGGGATCCGAATGGTATTGAATGATCACAATGATCCTCTTTTAAAGATGGCGGAGCGTGGCGATTATCTGCGTGATCCGCATTGGCGAAAAGGATTTTCTTTATTATCAACGTATAATTTATCATTTGATTTACAAATGTATGATCATCAAATTGACGATGTAATTTCTCTGCTGCAAGAATATCCTGAAACTTCAGTCATCTTAGAGCATTTGGCCTGGCCTTTGGATTTTTCAGAAACAGCATTTAAAATCTGGCAAGAACGGATGGCAAACATAGCTCATTATCAGAATGTTTCTTTGAAGGTCAGTGGATTAGGCTGGATTTTTAAAGATGTGGGTTCAGAAGTTTTCTCGCGTTATGTCAAAGCAGGGATTGAACTATTTGGGATCGATCGATGTATGTTTGGCAGCAATTTTCCGCCTGATCGTTTATTTTATTCCTTTGACGAAGCAATAATGATTTTTAAGACGATTTTATCGAAATATCCCGAAGGGGATCAAGCCAAGTTTTTTTATTTGAATGCGAAGAAGGTGTATCGAGTGTAAATGATTAAAGAGGTTAACGAGAGTTAAGCAAACGATCATCGGTAAAAATTGACGCTCCCTTTCGTTAAATAGACTTGCTATTCGCCTCAAGTGACCGTCAATTTTTCCTCGATTCCCCTTTTTTTCGCTTCAGGTAAGCAAATATCAACAGACCCTAGCTTTAGCACAAATAAAAAGCACAGAATGCAGGAGATTATTATGTCAGAGAGAACCATCACGTATGAAGAATTTGAACTCGTCGATCTGCGCTCAGGTACGATCATCAAGGTGGAAGAATTTCCACGTGCAAAAAAGCCAGCTTTTAAAGTCTGGGCTGATTTTGGTTCAGAAATAGGAGTTTTACAAACTTCAGCGCAAGTGACGGCGCATTATACGCCAGGGTCATTGCTGGGGCGGTCGATTGTGGGTTGCGTTAATTTAGGTGAAAAAAACATTGCTGGTTTTCTTTCTCAATTTTTACTCGTTGGTTTTGCAGATGACGAGGGTGGGATTTGCCTGATCACCGTTGATCCTAAAGTTGCAAATGGTCGAAAGTTGCATTAGTAAAGAATTAAAAAAATGTAGGTTGAGTTAGCGTACTCGCGTAACTCAACACACACTAAAATTTTTTAAATGAGTCATGGAAGTATTTATGAACATTACCACATATCACATCGATGCATTTACCAACCACATATTTTCAGGCAATCCAGCCATGGTTTGTCTTTTAGAGAGTTGGTTGCCTGATTCTACCTTGCAAATCATTGCAGCAGAAAACAATCTGCCAGTTACTGCATTTTTAATGTGTAAAGACAAGAATTTTTCAATTCGATGGTTTACACCCGAGTATGAACTCGATCTTTGCGGTCATGGTACTTTAGCATCAGGTTATGTTATTTTTAATAAGCTTGAATCTTCTCTAAAGGAAACAAGTTTGCATTTTAAAAATGGCTTGCTGAAAATAAAACGTGAATGCGAGTTTATTGTATTTGATTTCCCAACAAAAAATCTTGAACCTTGCTTACCACTTTCGCTGCTTAATCAAGGTCTAGGAAAAACACCTCAAGAAATTTATCATGACAATGTTGATCGTTATTTTGCAGTGTTTAATACAGAAGAAGACATTCAACAACTAAAACCGAACATCGACATTTTAAGGCAATTGGATTATCGAGGAATTATTGTCACAGCGCCAGGTAAAGCCTGTGATTTTGTTTCACGTGTATTTTATCCTAGAAAATTAATTTCAGAAGATGCTGTGACTGGAGCATCACATTGCTTTCTAGTCCCTTATTGGGCAAAACGTTTAAATAAGAGACAGTTTCAATCTCGCCAATTATCGCAACGAGGCGGCGAATTGCTTTGTGAACTGGATGGCGATAGGGTCGTGATTAAGGGAAAAGCTGTGCTTTATATGCAGGGGTTGATTGTAATTGATAAAAATTAACCGTTCGTACAATGATGTCGACTTAAGGAAATTTCTTCTAAAATTCGGTCGTTGCGAAAAAATACGCTGAACAGTTTCGAAAAGAAGGGGGAGCTTACAGTGTATTTTTGAAGCAATCCAGGCGCTCAATTTGCTTACGAAGTGATTTTTTCAAGATGGTTTCTTGGATTGCCGCGCAATTGCGCTGACATTTTCGTGCTTTTTTTTAAATTCTTCAGCGCAATTGCTCGCAATGACGATACATAAAAATCATTCGTTGTATAAATTCTCCGACAATTCTTCCATTCTTATTTCTTGACCTGAAACACTGGGTGTAAATAAATCTTGGATGAGTGGCACACTCGGATCGACGGCATACGATCAAATTGTTCAATGGATGTTTCCAATGTTCCTGTAAAACAAAAGGCACTGACATTATTGACCAAGATATCAAGACTTCCAAATTGGCTAATCGCTGAATGCACAGCCTGATCGATCGCATTGGGGTCGCTTAAATCGGCATCAATCACCAACGTTTTTGCACCAACCGCCTTAATTTGTTCAGCAATACTGGATAAACGATTTGCTGAGTTAATTGAATTTTCTTTCGTCACTACCACGATATTCGCACCAGCTTCTGCAAAACGTAGAGCAATTGCAAGCCCTATGCCGCGCCCACCGCCGGTAATCAAGGCTGTTTTTCCTTGTAATGAAGAGTGATGTTGCATTAATATACTCCTTTCATATCAAAGGGTCTTATTATATCACGAAAATCGTGATTCTGAGGACATGATGGATTTTCTTATGCCACAAAAAACGATTTCATTTATAGGTGCAGGCAAGGTCACCCAAGTTTTGGGGCGGTTGATGGCCGAACTGTCTGATTTTCAAATAGGTGGAATATACAGCCGAAGCATTGAATCGGCTCAAAAAGCCCACGAGTTTATCAATGCGGGAAAAGTTTGTTCATCAATCTCAGATATTCCACGCTCTGATATTATTTTCATTAATACATTGTTAGAGCAGTAATGTGGTGTTAGAGCAGCAGCCGTCAGGCGTTAACTCAGCAAAAAAAGAGTCGATGATTTCTTCAAACGGCGAAAGTAAATTTTTCTTGATTCTTTGCCAGTAGCTTGATAACCTTTCTCCGGTGCTGTGCATCTTGAGAACCTATCCGATGCACACATTTATTGCGCCAAAAGCCAGCCCTCATATTGAAGTTCAAATTTTTGCAATCCACGCAACATAGTAATTGGACCGGGAGGGCTTTCACTGCGATACCCATTCCA
>JAKBBU010000026.1 GCA_021808365.1 Pseudomonadota bacterium | reverse complement strand
AATCTCATCCAAGAGGCATGGTAACCATCATTGGCTTTACGGACAGCACCGGTTCACCACGTGGTAACCGTGACTTAGCTCACGAACGTGCGATGGCTGTTGCGAACTACCTGAAAGCACAAGGTGTGTCCCCAACACAAATCCATGCAATAAGTGCAGGCCAACGTCATCCAATTGCTAACAATGCGGATGCTGTAGGTCAATACATGAACAGACGAGTCGATTTGATCGTGTCCGCACGCAAATAAGATTCTCTGATCTTGTTACCTAAAAGGGCAGCTTCGCTGCCCTTTTTTTGTAACAGCTCAGTCTTTTTATGTAATCGTTCGCAATTCTTAGCGTGTACTCACGCTTTAGAATTGAACGTTCTCTTAACTTCACCATACCGGCTCTGAGCTATTACACTTTTTGCAGAGTGCTTTGTTGGGTTACGTCCAGCCTGTCGGCTGTTCTAACCCAACCTACACGGAGCATATAGAAATTACAATTTTTTTGGAACTCTCTTCATTATGAGAACAAGACTTAAGCAAGTCTAACTTTTGATTCTCATCAAGTTTTTCTTGCAAAGATAACATCGTTGCGAAAATTTGATGTAAATCTCCTGCCCAAGCTTTATTTTTTAACTGAAGTTGAGCTAAAAACGAGAAAACATTATTTAAAGAAGAATACGCTCCTACGCAAGTTTGCAGATCAAGTGCAATATCAAGTAATTGAAAAATATTTTCTAAAACAAATTTATTGGTTTCTTCCTCAAAAGTGCTGACACTGACTCGCTCTTTTAAAAAAGGGCTATATTTTAGTAAATAAGAATACAATATTTTAAAATCTGCTAAAGGTTTATCTTCTTCATTAATATATTCTGAAAAATTTCGATTTATCCTAGTCCACAACTCTTGTGTATATTTTTTCTCAGCCTCCGAGAGCTTTGGAAAAAATAAATCAGATATAATTAACGTTTTGACACAAGTTTGAAGCATTCTTATTGTTAAAACATATGGAGGTGGATTTTTAGAAGACATGCACTTTAAATCTAAAACCACCTCATACAAGTGCTTACGATTTTCAATATTCGCATAATCACAACCTTCCAAAGTTTGACTTGCACTTTGGAACCCTAAGGAAGTACATTTTTTGTCAACATCTTTATCCTCTTTTTGCAATTTATATAAATATTTTTGGAGATAAGAGACATTCTGAAAAGTAAACATTTGAAGTGTGATCTGATAGGCCAAAGCTTCTTCAGCCACTGCATCTTTTTTAGAAATTTTGGTATTGATTAAATCAGAAAGTTCTTTTTCATTTTTTGTAAGGTATAAAAATATCGCCAGACCAATAGAGAAACCATGCCCACGATTTGGAAAAATAAAAACCGTTTCTCCTTCAGATTTGAGACTCTCTGCTAATGAAACAAAATATCGAAGAATATCTGGTCGAAATTCAAATTTAGGCCAAATAATCATCTGAATTTTTTGATTGGCTTTTAATTCTAAAATTTTTTCACTACCCGGCTTTTCCATATCAATTTCCTTCCAAAAATCAAGTTCAGAAATTTCTGTTAAACAGTTAAAATAAAGAATTTTTTTATACGTTGCTTCGAGTTCAGATTTTTCTTTAATAATCCTCGATAAAAAATCATCAGAAACAAAAAAAATTCCGTATTTTTTGACTGTATTGTAACACTCATCATATAAACTATATGGGTGTAGCACATAATCTAATTTTTCTTCTGAAGAATCAAAGCCTTCAGAAAATTCAATATAATTGACATCACCTTGTGATTCTTTATGAAATTTTCCCTTAGCTTCTTCAAATGCATCAAGGCTTCTAAAAGATTGAGCATTATCTTCTAAACTAACCAAGGTCTTTCGAATCAAGTCATTACGTTCTTGCAATTCAATGAGAGCTGAAGTGTGATCCTGAAATAAAGTTGATCGTACAAATGGTGCACTTATTTTTAGACTAGAAAAAAGAGGTTTTAGCCCTTCTTGACAAGCTAACCCTTCATTTGTTTCTTGATAAGAACCAAAAATCAAATTAGAGAAAACATTCCACTTTTGAGGCAATTTAAGTAACTCAAAAATAAAATACAATTTTTCTAAAAGTTCTTTTTGGTCAGAACTTGCGTGCTCAATCACATCAGAAGTAAGATTGATCATTTGTGTTTGAAAAGCCAATCGTGCGTAGGGATCTTCAAGAAAATTAGATTGCGTACAACAGCTAATTAACGCTTGAAATTTCTGATTTCTTTTCTGCTCAGCCGCTATTGCTCTTTTCTCTTTAATTTCTTGTCTAGCTTTCTCAGCTTCATCAATTTGGTTTATAATAATTTCACTGTTTTCGCTACTTTTTAAAACTTTAGATCCTTCAACAAAACTTTCAAACTCACCTACAACCTTACTAAGGTTTTCAAAAAGCTTTTTTTCTAATTCTAATTCTTTTTCTAATTTTTCTGCGAAATTCTTTGCCTCATTAAACTTAGATTTAAGATGACCATAAATAACAATTAAGGCGTGTAGCCGTAACACTATCGTAAGATCTTCTGATGATAGATTAGGAAATTTTTGAATGGTAAAAGCAGACACCTGTTTTTCTTCAAACATATCAGGAAATTGTTCAAAAACCTGATAAAAAAAATCGTCTTCAGAACAATTTAAATAAAAAGAATATTCTTTTTGTAATAAAAAAAGGGCTACTGCAACTATTCTACGAAAGCGTTCTAATCCTATAATTAAAAAAGAGCTTTCTTTCATATGGAATTCATATAAACGAGGAACAATCAAGAAAATATCTTGCACGCTCTTCAAATTTAATTCAATTATTTGATCAGGGTAAGTACTACCATGAGCAAGTTTTAAACTACCATTCTGATCAGCATTTTTATAAAAAGATCTCGTCAAGGGATTTTTTTGATACCGCTCTGCTGAGTCTAATAATTTTTTAAGTTTTTTAAAAAGTTTTTCATCGATGTGTGCAAGCATAATATCTCTCAATTATTAATTTTAACAAAAAGTAAATTTTTATTGATCTATAGAGTACCTTGATCTTGTTCCAAGGTCAAGGTAAAAAAATTCTTAGAAAATCAATCTTCTAATGGCAAAATCACTTCGACCATCAAACCGCCCGATTGACGATTAGATGCACTGACTTTCCCATGATGCAAATGAATTGCTTTTTTTACAATGGCCAGGCCCAAACCATAACCACCGCCAGCATCATCTTTGCGCGAACTTTCTACGCGATAAAAAGGCTTGAATAAATGCTCTAATTCAGCTTCTGGAACACCCTTGCCTTGATCTGCAATACGTATGATTAATTGGTTTTTGGTTCGATTCACTTTTTGAAGCGACACCTCGACAAGTGTTTCTGGCTTAGTATAACGCAGGGCATTACGAATGATATTTTCAAACGCACGCCGCAATAAAGTCTCATTACCTTTAATCCAAAATGACTCTGAAGCTTCTAAATGAACTGATTTTTTAAAGGGTTTAAATTCATAATTGGTATCTTCAATCACATCCTGGATCAAGGCGGTCATATCGATGGCTGCATTGAGATCTATTTCCATACTATCCAAACGTACGAGCGAAATAATCTCGCCAATCAGAGCATTAAGGCGTTGTGATTCTAATTCAATGCGATCTAATTCTGCTTTTGCAAGACCTTGTGTACGACGACGGGCTAACTCCAATGCGACTTGCAAGCGCGCCAAGGGCGTACGTAATTCATGTGATACATCTTGTAAAAGCCGCTTTTGCCCTTCGACCAAGGCTTCAATTTGCTCGGCCATGCGATCAAAAACAAGCCCTAGTTCACCGATTTCATCCCAACGGCGGCCCATTTTTTTTGAAACACGCACACCCAATTCACCAGCACCAAAACGACGTGTGGCTGATTTCAATTTTAAAATCGGTGCTGCCAGGTAACGTGATAAGACATAACAAATTAACCCTGTCATGCCGATGGCAAGGAGGATCCGCATCCATAATAAAGACAGAGGTTCGCCAGCAAGATAAGATTCTGGATCGGGCACATCCGCAAGCAACCGATAACGTGATCCATTTTCAGCGCTGACGGATTTACTCACTAAAATATTATTTTCACGAAAGGAAGTATTCGGTAAAAAATTCGTGGATAATTGTGCTCTCACTTCTTGCATCTGATCCGTCATACTATCTTGGGTTATGCTTGTCCCCTCTTCCGTGATCAAAAAAGCTTGAATACCCGTGTTTTGATACAATTCATCCAACCAAAATTTTAAGCCTGTCATGCCTTCAGCTTCATAGGACATCACCGCTGCCGTTGCATAGGCAGAAAGAAAAGCACTGTTTCGAAGGGGAATTAAACGTTGTTTTAAGAAGTAATCACTCATAAACGCTGTTGCGCCGATCACCAACACCATGGTCATCCAAATTGAAAAAAAGATTTTCCAATACAGCTTACCCATTATGTACTCGCCCGCAATAACTTTCGGCTTTCGTAATCAATACGCAACATCAATGCCACGGCCATACAATCAATTAGAATACTGCTTCCACCATAACTCATAAAAGGCAGCGTCAACCCCTTTGTCGGCAAAACACCTGCATCCACACCCATATTCACCATCGCTTGAAACGCTAACCATAGGCTGACCCCATAGGCCACATAGGCTGCAAAGGGTCGTCCCAAAACTTCCGCGCGCCGCCCCATTAACAAACCCCGCCCGACAAAAAGAGTGAATAATCCCATAAGAATTAAAATACCGACCAAACCTAATTCTTCAGCCAATACGGCAAATAAGAAATCGGTATGAGCCTCAGGCAAGTAAAATAATTTTTGAATACTATTGCCAAGACCCACTCCTGTCCATCCACCCCGACCAAAGGCAATCAATGATTGTGTCAGTTGATAACCACTGTTAAATTGTACCGCCCAAGGATTTAAAAAGGTGGTCATCCGCTGCACACGATAAGGCGAGGAAATCGCTAAGATGCTGAGCGCTAAAATGACAACAACCAACAATAGGACATAATGACGTAAACGAACGCCACCAAGAAACATCATGCCCAAGGTTGTGCCTGTAATAACAACTGTGGCCCCAAAATCAGGTTCTTTGAGTAATAAAAGTGCAAAAACACCCAGGATCAGCATGGGTTTGATAAAACCCTTAGCCTCATAACGCACTTCCTGTTCTTGTTGTTGCAAATAACCAGCCATGAAGACAATAACACTGAGTTTTGCCAATTCAGACACTTGTAACCCCAAGGGACCAAAACCTAACCAGCGCATACTGCCATTGACTTCTCGCCCAATGCCCGGAATTAAAACAAGGATCAGCAAGAGCATACTGAATGCTAAGAGCATTGCACGCTTACGGAACCAGAAATCGGAAGGGATCTGAATAACAACCAAGGAAAGCCCAAACCCAAGACCCAGATAGATCATTTGGCGGATCAAAAAATGAAAATCATGGCCATATTGCCGAGCAGAAACAACGATCGAGGCTGAGGCTACCATAACGAGACCCAGCGCGATGATTGAAAAAAGAGCAAATAAAAAGAGCCGATCATAGGGCAGGAGTGTTTTTTGTTTTTTTGAACGTGAGCGACCTTGCAAGGACAAAATAACCTCTCTCTGAAGCATCGTCATTGCGAGCAATTGCGATGACCCTTTGTTACACTTTATTTAAAACGCACCGCATAAAAACCTCGCCGCGGTGCTCAAAGTTGTCAAACATATCATAACTTGCGCAGGCTGGCGACAATAATACTGCATCGCCAGGCCTGGCCTGGTCTCGGGCATTGGTAACGGCTTCTTCCAGATCGTGAACATGGATCAAAGATACTGTACCTTCAAGCGCCGCAGCAATTTTAGGGGCATCGACTCCAAATAAAATGACCGATCGCACATATTCTGCGATGGGTGCACGAAGCTCGGTAAAATCAGCTTCTTTTCCAAGACCTCCTGCTAAAAGAATAATCTTGCCGTTCAAATCTGGGCCTAAACCACGGATTGCGGCCTGTGTTGCACCGATATTCGTACCCTTGGAATCATTGTACCAAGTCACTCCATTGGATTCGGTGATCCATTGGCAACGATGAGGTAATCCTTCAAAGGTTTTCAAAGTTTCGATCATCGCGGATAAAGGCAAGTCCATCGTATGCCCCAGTGCCAATGCAGCCAAGGCATTCGCAACATTGTGCCGCCCCTTGATCCGCATCTCACTGGTTTTCATTAAACGTTGTTGGCCAAGAGCAAGATAAAAACCATCGTCTTCAACCAACCCCCATTCATCGTCCATAGGAGGTTGTAAAGTGAAATAAACAGTTTTCTCTGCCCCTATTGATAAGGCTGGATAACTTTCTTCATCATCACGATTTAAAATCGCCCACTCGCAATTGTGATAAATGCGGTATTTGGCTGCTGCATATTCCGCAAGATTATTATAACGATCCATGTGATCAGCACTGATGTTTAATACCGTAGCCGCCTTGGCATGCAATGAATAAGTGCTCTCTAATTCAAAACTCGATAGCTCAAGTACATAGAGCTGTGCTTCATCAGAGAGTAATTCCAGTACGGGGATACCAAGATTACCGCCTACACGGACTCGTAAGCCTGCTCGTTCGGCCATTTGCCCTACTAAAGTCGTCACGGTGCTTTTGCCATTAGAACCGGTGATCGCAATAATAGGTGCCTTGGCATAATGCGCAAAAAGTTCAATATCGCCGAAAATGGGGATCCCACGATCGATGGCTTGCACCAAGGCAGGTTCTCGTAACGATACGCCTGGACTGATGATCAATCGGTGGGCTTGTGCTAATAAAGTGGGTGAAAATTGGCCGACATCAATACGACAATTAGGAAGTTCGTTTTGTAATTCTGCAAGCCCAGGAGGAACTTCTCGACTATCCGTGACAGCAAAATCAACGCCCTGTCGCGCTAAAAATCGGGCGCAGGATAAGCCCGTTTTACCGAGGCCGATGATGACGGTTAAGCCTTGAAGATCCATACATTACCTTAACTTCAAACTCGCCAATCCAACCAAGACAAAAATAACAGTTAAAATCCAAAAACGCACGATTACTTTAGGTTCCGGCCAGCCTTTTAATTCAAAATGATGATGGATCGGGGCCATACGAAAAATACGTTTACCCCGCAACTTAAATGAAGCCACTTGTAAAATCACCGACACCGTTTCCATCACAAATACACCGCCCATGATGAAAAAAATAATTTCTTGCCGGGCAATAACAGCCACCATCCCAAGCCCAGCACCCAAGGCCAATGAACCCACATCGCCCATGAATACTTCCGCTGGATAAGAATTGTACCATAGAAATCCAAGGCCTGCACCCACCAATGCACCGCAAAATACCGCAACTTCTCCACTGCCAGGTATATAGGGAATTAATAAATAATTTGAAAAGTGAATATTGCCTGATACATACACAAAAATACCCAATGCACCGCCGACTAAAACCGTGGGTAATGTAGCAAGACCATCGAGTCCATCGGTGAGGTTCACGGCATTGCTGCTGCCGACAATCACAAAATAAACAAAGGGAATGTAGAAAATTCCGAGATTAAAAACAATGTCTTTAAAAAAGGGAAAAATCAATTGCGTATCAACAGCCTTATGTGCCGTCATATATAAAATGATCGCAGCGCCTAATGCAAGAATCGATTGCCAAAAAAGTTTTGAACGCGCGGATAATCCTTTCGAATTTTTTTGAATAACTTTGCGATAATCATCCACAAAACCGATGGCACCTGATCCCAATGTCACGATCAACACAAGCCAGACATATAAGTTATTTAAATTTGACCATAATAAAGTGGAAATACCGATTGAGGTAAGAATTAAAAGCCCACCCATCGTCGGCGTACCGGTTTTTGCAAGGTGACTTTGTGGACCATCATCACGTACGCTTTGGCCAATTTGATATTGCCTTAAACGACGAATCATCATCGGTCCTAATGCAAAGGCAATTAATAAAGCCGTGAGGGTCGCCATAACCATGCGCAGGGTTAAATATTGAAAGGCATGGAGGGGATGAAAATAATGTTCGAGGTATAGACTTAAATAATATAGCATTTAAACTTCTCTTAATTTAATAAAGCTTCGGCAATTTCCCACATACGTTGTGGCTTTGAACCTTTCACTAAAACAGTCACATCTTTTTGAAGTTCTGATTTCAAATCCACAATTAAACGCTGGCGATCCCTATAATGCCGAGCAGCACTTCCAAAACCTTGCGCGGCATATTCACTTAATTCCCCGAGTGTGTAAAGCATATCAATCCCAGCATTTAACGCAGCTTCGCCCACTTGATAATGGTAATGTTTTGCTTGCGGACCCAGCTCAGCCATATCGGCTAAGACTAAAATTCGTCGCCCGCGATAGCCCGCTAATAAATTAATTGCAGCAATGATCGCTGTTGGATTTGCGTTGTAACCATCATTAATGATAACTGAATCGTGCAAGCCTTTGAGACGATTTAATCGTTTGCCCACAGGGTTACAATCTTCTAATCCTTGAATGATCGTTTTAAAAGGAATCTCCAAAGCATAAGCTGCAGCCGCGGCAAATAAAGCATTATTGAGATTATGTTCGCCGAGTAATTTTAATTTTACTTTCCCTTGATCCTGCGGTGTGATCAAACAAAATTGTAATTGTCCCTCGATATCAAGACTGACTTCTTTTGCCGTTATTTGTGCGCTGGAATGAAGACCAAATGTGATTTTTTTCTGGCTAGGTAATAAAGTTAAATGATCAGTAATTAAAGGCTCATCGATATTGATGATCGCTATACCTGATGGATCCAATCCTTGAAAAATACTTCGTTTTTCGCGTGCAATGCCTTGCAGATCCCCAAAACCTTCCACATGAACGGGTGCGATATTGGTGATCCCTGCAAGTAGAGGTTGTGCAATGGCCGTTAAAACCGCAATTTCACCAGGGTGGTTCGATCCTAATTCCAGAATTGCATAATGATGCATTTCATTTAAGCGCAGTAAGGTCAACGGTAATCCAATCTCATTATTAAACGATTGTTCTGGACACAACGTTGATCCCGCGAGTGAAAAAATGCTCGACATTAACGCTTTTGTGGTGGTTTTACCACAACTGCCTGTCACTGCAATCACAGGAAGATTGAATCGTTGGCGATGGTGTTTGGCAAATTCACCCAAGGCATGGCGGGTATCTTTAACAACAATAAAAGGTTGTGTCGTTTCGATGGCATGATCAACCACGCTGGCAATTGCTCCTTTTGCCTGTGCTTGTTCGATAAATTGGTGTGCATCAAATTGGGGACCGCGAATAACCCAAAATAATTGCCCTGCTTCGAGCGTACGGGTGTCGGTGCTGATCGCTGTAAAATCCAGATCGGAACCATGAAGTGTACCATTAATTTGTTTGGCTAGTTCGGATAGTTTAGTTTTAATCATGTTTTATCTCATTTTATAAAATCGTTAACAGGGAAGACTACACCAATGCGTGTTGTGGCATTGGTGTAGTCTTCCCTGTTAACGATTTATCAGTGCTTTTACAAACTCCAAATCACTAAAAGATCGCGCTTGCGTACCAATCCACTGAACATCCTCATGGCCTTTTCCCGCCACTAAAATCATATCGCCCACCCCTGCACGTTCAAACGCCCAAGTAATTGCGGCACCCCGATCATGCTCAAGATCAACCTGATCCGCAACTTTAAATCCCGCCATAATATCTCTAACGATCAACTCAGGATCTTCCGTACGCGGATTATCATCCGTCACCACCACATGATCGGCCAAACGCTCTGCAATCGCCGCCATTAAAGGGCGTTTCCCGCGATCCCGATCACCCCCGCAACCAAACACACACCACAATTTACCCTCACAATGTTCGCGTAGCGCAGATAATGCTTTTTCCAATGCATCGGGCGTATGAGAATAATCGACGACCACCGTTGGCGTCTTTGCAGACCTAAACGATTGCATACGACCAGGCACAGTGCTCAAACTCTCCATCGCATCTAAAACAGAATGAAAAGGAAATTCTAGACAACACAAACTCGACAACACCGCCAAAAGATTACTGACATTAAACCGCCCTAATAGCTGGCTCGACAAGCAGCCCTTTCCCCAAGGTGTTATGAGATTTATGCGCATTCCGTCTGGCGTGAGCACAATTGACTCAGTGATGGCTTGGTTTTGAGGCACTTGATCAAGTGCGGAACAACCATAACTGATTAAATGATCTGGTTTGACTAAGCTACACAACCTAAGACCAAACGGATCATCATGATTGATGACTGAATACCGTGGCTTATAATGCGTAAATAACCGCTGTTTTGCCTCACCATAAGCTTCCATCGTCTCATGATAATCCAAATGATCACGGGTTAAATTCGTAAAAATCCCAACATCAAATCGAACACCGGACACACGACCTTGATCCAAGGCATGGGAAGAAACTTCCATCGCGACCGCTTTTGCACCGCTTGCACGATAGTGCGCAAGCATACGCCGAACATCCACAGCTTGTGGCGTTGTAAAATTCCCTTTTTCTAAATGATCTAAAAAACCATTACCTACGGTTCCCATCAAGGCACAATGAACTCCTAAATGCTCCAGCGTTTGTGCAATAAAATGACTGGTCGATGTTTTTCCATTCGTGCCCGTCACACCTAAAATCGTTAAATCACGTGAAGGTTCTTGATAAAATCGAGCTGCAATATGACCTAAATTAGTTTTAAAATCAGGTAGACGAAGATGCACGACGCCGTTAATCATTTCACACTGCGGATCACCTTCTTGAACAATCGCAATTGCACCGCGATCAATGGCATCGTTAATATATTCTTGTCCATTAACATGCAATCCACGACAAGCAAAAAATAAATAGCCCGGCGAAACCTCGCGGCTATTTGTCGTGAGCCCTGTGATCATCCAAGCACATTCGGATTTAATCGGTATAATCCCTTGAAATAATTCACCCAGATTAATATTGTCATCATTATTCATGATGGACCTCCGTAGTTGCTGGAGGTGTGTCAGGTACAGGAATAGGCAAGTCATCAGGTGGAACATTTAAAATTCGAAGTGCATCACTCATCACCGTTGCAAAAACAGGGCCCGCCACATCACCACCAAAATACACTTTTCCACGTGGATCATGAATAAAAATTGCAATGACAATGCGTGGATCGGTTGCAGGAGCCATACCGACAAAAAGCGAATTATGGTGATTGGATTCATAACCATGAGGCCCGAGAATACGCGCCGTTCCTGTTTTTCCTGCAATATGATAATTGGCAATTCGTGCTGCAGGCGCAGTTCCGCCTTTTTCAACAACGGATTGCAATACTTGCTTCACTTGTTGTGCCACACTTTTTGAGACAATTAGGCGGCATTTAGGCGATCCATTCGTGCGTAACAAGGAAATGTTGCATTTTAATCCATCGTTTGCAAACATTTGATACGCTGCGGCTAATTGTAAGGTTGTCACGGCAATGCCATAACCAAAGGAAAGCGTGGATAAAGCAATCGGCGACCAAATGCGATGTGCTTGAAAATTCCCAGGTACTTCACCAGGAAAATCATCTGTCACACGCTGCCCGAATCCAGATAATTGCAAAAGCGTAGGTAAACTTGCTGGCGGTAATGAGAGTGTAATCTTTGCAGCACCGACATTACTTGAACGTTGGATAATTGTAGTCAGATCGATCACACCATTGTCATGTTCATCTTCTACACGCCAACCATTGACAAACATATAACCAGGTTCAGTGTCCACTGTTGAATCCGGGTGATATAAACCACTGGCAATCGCATTGGCAGCCATAAATGTTTTCAAGGTTGAACCCGGTTCAAACGTATCCGTCATCGCACGATTGCGATAAGTCGCCGGATCATAATCCATACGATTATTCGGGTTAAATGAAGGAACATTCGCCATTGCCAATACTTCACCGGTACGCGAATCCAAAACAACGATGGAGCCAGAATCTGCCTTATTGCGCGCAACAGCTTCTTTGAGCGCGCGATACGCACTGTATTGAATGCGTTGATCAATACTCAGCACAAGATCATGCCCAGGCGCTGGCTGACGTATTCGATCAATATCTTCAACAACATGCCCAAGACGATCTTTTAAAACACGCTCTTTTCCAGGCACACCGTGCAACCATTGATCGTAAGATAATTCAAGCCCTGATTCACCGCGATCATCAATATTCGTAAAACCAACCAATTGCGCATCGACTTCACCTTCAGGGTAATATCGACGAAACTCACCTTTTAAATAAACACCAGGTATATGAAGCACTTTGACACGTTGTGCCACAGCCGGATCGACTTGGCGTTTTAAATAAAGAAATTCGTGATCTGCATTTTTTTGTAGGTGTGCGTTTAAGTCTTTCGGATTAAGATGAAGTAAGATGGCTAATGTTTTAATTTGTGATGGTGAAAGATGGCATTCTTTTGGATTCACCCAAATGGCATCAACAGGTGTGCTGATTGCCAATGCTTGACCATTGCGGTCTGTGATCATACCGCGATAAGCTGGAATATTGATCACGCGCAGTGTACGAACATTACCTTGAGCAAGGAGAAAGGGACGATCAAAAACAGTCAGGTAAACCATACGGGCAGCCAAAGCCGCCCCAACACAAAGCAGGACAGCAACGACAGCCCAAAAACGCCATTTTGCAACGCGGTTTGGAGGAAGTTTTTTTTTTTTGAAATTCATTTAGGTCATTTTAACAACTTTAATCGCATCCGCCGAAGGTACAGCCATATTCAATTGATTTTGCGCAATCGTTTGGATCCGAGCCTGCGTCGACCAGGTGCTTTCTTCAAGCAATAATTGGCCCCATTCTGTTTGTTGATGCGTGATCTGGGTTTGAAGTCCCTGAGTCTCAATAAACAATTGACGATCCTGTTGTTTCACAGCAACAACAGCAATGGCCGACGTCAAAACGGCAAATCCTAAACTTAAAACAAAAACCATTTCCCTGGCGGCAATCCGGCCTAACAACCGTTGATGCGACCATCCCTTGGTTAATACTACTGCATTCATCTCTTCTCTCCAAATAAAAATTAATCAAACCACTCATCGCGATGGGGGATTATTAAGGGTGAGCAGGAAATAACAAATGCGAAGCATTTGTCCTGCGAACGCCAAAAACACGGATGTTTTTGGCCGGCTTTCAAGCGACGCATGGAATGCAAAGCGCTGAAAGAGAAAGCGAATTCTCCCCCTTAATTGCGAGCCGAGGCTTTGCCTTGGCGAAGCATCTAAACAACTTTCATTTTTTCCGCAACACGCAATACTGCGCTGCGCGCCCTCGGGTTTTGCTCAATTTCTGCCTGGCTCGGAACCCTTGCCCTACCCTCACAGCGAAGCCTTGGGATCCACTGTGACACTTGAATCGGTAAGCGTTTTAACTCCAATGGCTCATTGGACGCTTGACGCATAAACCGTTTGACGATCCGATCTTCCAAGGAATGGAAACTGATCACCGCCAAACGCCCACCGATCTCCAAAACTTCAACCGCTTGCTCTAAACATTGCGGCAACTCATCCAATTCGCCATTGATGAAAATGCGAATCGCTTGAAACACACGCGTGGCTGGATGTTTATCCCGCTCCCAGCGCGGATGAGCCTCTTTAACAATGGCGGCTAATTCGCCCGTCGTCTCAATCGCTTTTTCCGCCCTTGCTGCAACAATGGCTCTCGCAATTTGTCTCGCAAAACGTTCCTCACCAAAATCCCAGAACACTTCTCTGAGCTGTGTTTCGCTCGCAGTATTCACAAATTCCGCAGCAGACTGGCTTGTGTCTTGATCCATACGCATATTCAATGGACCTTCTTTGAGAAAACTAAATCCTCGCAAAGGGTCATCTAATTGCGGTGATGACACACCTAAATCCAATAACACACCGGAAATCGAGCCCTTTAAATTCAAACCTTCCACAATCGCTTTAAGCCGCGTAAACGATCCTTGGTAGATTGAAAACCGCGGATCTTGCCCAAATTGCGCGAGCCCACTTTTGATGGCATCAGGATCTTTATCGATCGCAATCACCCGTCCTTTCGGCCCTAAGCGCTTGAGAATTGCACCGCAGTGCCCTCCTCGACCAAACGTGCCATCGACATAAATTCCATCGGCTTTAATATTTAACCCATCCAAAGCTTCTTGAAGAAGTACTGGACGATGCAAAAATTCTATTTTTTCCATAGTTACAACGACAAATCGCTTAATTCTGGAGGCAGATCACCCTGTGCAATCTCAGAAAGCCATTTTGTTCGATGCGTTTGCCAAAGATCTTCACTCCATAATTCAAATTTCTTACCTTGCCCGATCAACACCACACGCTCGTTCAAACTGGCGTATTCGCGTAACAAAGTAGGCACGAGGATCCGACCCTGTGTATCAAGCTCTAATTCAGTAGCATGCCCAATCAAGAGGCGTTGGATCCGCCGTGCTGCTGGATTAAAACTCGGTAGCGCTTCAATTTTTCGCTCAATGATTTCCCAAACTGTACTAGGATAAAGCAAGAGGCAGGGCATTTCGGTGTCGATCGTCAAAACGACTTCTTGGTCGCTTTCTTGCTGTAACCGCTCGCGATAGCGCGCAGGAACCGCAAGGCGGCCTTTTGCATCCATGTTTACGGCATTAATTCCACGAAACACGTTCGACCCCTTGAGGGATTCCCCCACTTTTTACCACTTTCAACCACTAATCGACACTATAGGTAAAAAAAAGGGAAAGATCAAGTGAATTTGGGAGGAAAAGATAGGTTTTGTCTTACAGGGTGCGGGTGTATAATTAGATGTTCAGTTTTAGGTAGGTTGGGTTAGCGCAGCCAGGCGTTAGGCTGCACTAACCCAACCTACATCATTTTATTTTTATTAATAATAACTAATGTAAACTCTTCTTTAAAATCTCGCCTACATCTTTCGAGGTACTGACCCAAGCCATTCGTTCTAACTGCTGCCGCATAGCCGCTTGAAACACGGGTGCATAACGGCGAAAATGAATCAAAGGCTCAAGGAGGCGCGCAGCCACTTGTGGATTCAAAGCATCTAATTTTAAAATTGCATCGCTAAGAAATTCATAACCACTCCCAGAGCGATCATGAAAATTCAATGTATTATCATGACTGAACACACCAATCACAGCACGAACATTATTCGGGTTATCCCAATGAAAAGCAGGATGCTCGAGCAATTTCTTTGCCTGTTCTAAAGTATCTTTACGCCGTGAACGTGCTTGAACAGCAAACCATTTATTAACCACCAGGTGTTCATTTTTCCAACGCTCATAAAATGCAGCCAAGGTTTGATCTCGACACGTTGCTGATGAATGCGCTAAATTTTGTAAGGCTGAAATCGAATCCGTCATATTATCAGCCTGCTTAAACTGATGTTCACACAGTTCTTGAATCTCTAAATCAGGCAAATGCATTAAATAAGATAAACATAAATTTTTAAAACAACGATCTGCAGGTTGATCACGATGATGAGACTTGTACTGACTTAAAAAATCATCCTTAAGCTTCACTGCCAATTCTTGGCGCACAAATTGTCTGGCCTCGTAAATCGCTAAGGGATCAATGACTGCACTTTGCTCAGCAATGTAATTTTCATCAGGCAAAGTCAATAATAAACTCAAGTACGTTTTTTCAAGGTTGGGATCGCGTAACAAGGTGCGAAAGACCTCGACGAATTGCTCAGGTAATATTAAGGGTTGTTTAGATTTCACATCAGCGACTAATTTTAGTAAACAACGTAAACTATAATTTTGCCCCGCATCCCAGCGATTAAATAAATCACTATCATGCGTCAATAAAAAAATTAACTCTTCATCAGAACGATGAAAAATTAATTTAACAGGCGCTGAAAAATCACGCAAAATTGAAAGCACTGGCTTTTGCGCAACCTGAGTCAATACAAAATCCTGTTGTGTATCTTTGAGCTCAAGCACTTTTGTAAAAATTTTTTCTTGATTTTCGCTTCCTTCCAGCATCAGGGGCAAATCATTCCCCTGTTGATCAAGCAAACCGATTGCGATTGGAATATGAAAAGGTTTTTTCTCTATTTGTCCTGGTGTCGCTGGGCACTCTTGTTTGAGCACCAGCGTATAGGTCTGTTTCGGTGAATCATAATGCGTTGTCACAGTTATATGTGGTGTACCTGCCTGTTCATACCAATTCCTAAATTGCTTTAAATCAATACCACCACCGTCTTCCATCGCCTTTACAAAATCTTCTGTCGTGACAGCCTGCCCATCATGACGTTCAAAATAGAGATCCATGCCTTTTTTAAAGCCTGACTTACCTAGCAAAGTTTGGATCATGCGGATCACTTCAGCGCCCTTGTTATAAACCGTCACCGTGTAGAAATTATTCATTTCGATATAGGAATCCGGACGAACTGAATGAGCCATCGGGCCTGCATCTTGTGGAAATTGTTCCGATCTTAAAATTCGAATTTCTTCAATACGTTTTACTGGGCGCGAATGTAAATCAGAAATAAATTCTTGATCCCGAAAAATTGTCAACCCTTCTTTTAAACTGAGCTGAAACCAATCACGACATGTGATTCGGTTGCCTGTCCAATTATGAAAATATTCATGGCCAATCACACTTTCAATCGCAAGAAAATCATCATCGGTTGCTGTTTCTTTTTTCGCTAAGATATATTTCGAGTTAAAAAGATTTAAGCCTTTATTTTCCATTGCTCCCATATTGAAATCATCCACCGCGACGATCATGTAGATATCCAAATCATATTCACGATCAAAAGTTTCTTCGTCCCATTTCATTGCTTTTTTAATACATTGCATCGCATGATGCGATTGATCTAAAAATCCTTTTTCAACATACACGCGTAACTCGACTCTGCGACCACTACGGGTTTGCCAATGATCGATAAGCACATCTAGATCTGCTGCAACTAAGGCAAAAAGATAGGAGGGTTTTTTGAAGGGATCGACCCAGCGTGCAAAATGACGTTGCCCATCCAGATCACCTTGGGCATCTAAATTACCATTGGATAGCAAAACAGGATAACGCTTTTTATCTCCAATGAGGGTCACCGTAAATTTAGCCATGACATCAGGGCGATCAGGAAAATAGGTGATCCGGCGAAACCCTTCCGCCTCGCATTGTGTGCAAAAATTTCCACGAGATTTATATAATCCATTTAAAGTAGTATTTTTTTGAGGATAGATTGTGGTGTCAATTTCTAAATTAAAACGTTCGGGTGGATTTTTTAAGATCAATTCAGTTTCGGTCTTTTCATAGTCTTGTGTACTCAAAGGTCTCCCATTGAGTTTGATTTGATTCAAAATGAGATGTTCACCAAATAAGATACAATTTTTTTGCTCGTTTATTTTAGGATTGCGATAAACGACTAAGGTTGAGAAAACGTGGGTCTCATCTTCATTGAGCTCGAAACGTAGTTCAACGGTATCGAGAAAGTAATCGGGTTCGCGGTAATCTTTTAGATATTTAGCGTGGTCAAGTTGCATTGTATCCTCTCTTTTTCATTCTGAGATTTCTCGTTCACGAGTTTGAATCATAGGACAATCATAAATTTTCGTGATCTCACCCTTTTCATTCATGCTTTCCAATTTAACTGGAAAACCCCATAAGTGATAAAGATGTTTCATCACTTCCTCTGCTGATGTCTGCTCAAGGGGACGCGCCTCGCGTTGAATATGCTGGAGAACCAAGGAACGGTCTCCTTTCAAATCAACCCGATGCACCTGAATATTAGGCTCAATCACGCTAAGATTATACTGGTTTGAAAGCATTTCGCGCAAATATTGATAACCTGGATCATCATGAATTGCAGATACTTCCAGGTTTTCTTTCGCTTCATTATCGACCACTGAAAATAAATGTAAGTCCCTCATCACTTTAGGGGATAAATATTGTGCAATAAAACTTTCATCTTTAAAATTTTGCATCGCCGAATGAAGCACCGTTAACCAATTTTGGTTCACTAAATCAGGGAACCACTGCTCATCTTCTGGCGTTGGCTCTTCACACATTCTACGCAAATCAGAAAACATGCGAAACCCTAAAGTATAAGGATTAATCCCATAGTAATGGGGACTATCAAAAGGCGGTTGATAAATCACGCTTGTATGAGATTGTAAAGCTTCCATAACCAATTCTTCGGGCACTAAACCTTCATCATATAACGTATTGATAATGGTATAATGCCAAAACGTTGCCCAACCTTCATTCATGACCTTGGTTTGTCGCTGAGGATAGAAATACTGCGAAATTTTTCGGACGATTCGCACAATCTCACGTTGCCATGGCTGTAACAAGGGCGCATTTTTTTCAATGAAGTAAAGAATGTTTTCTTGAGGCTCAGGTGGGAAAATTTTTCCTCTACTTTCTTTTTTTTCACTGCTTTTTTCTGGTAATGTTCGCCATAACTCATTGACTTGACTTTGCAAATATTCCTCGCGCTGTTTTTGCCGCACACGTTCGTTTTCTAATGACATTTTTGCAGGGTGCTTATACCGATCAACACCATAATTCATCAAGGCGTGGCAAGAGTCCAGTATTTCTTCAACTTCACTGAGTCCATGACGTTTTTCGCAGGATTTTACGTAATTTTTAGCAAACAACAAATAATCAATGATCGAAGAAGCATTTGTCCAATTTTTAAATAAATAATTATTTTTAAAAAATGAATTATGGCCATAACAGGCATGGGCAATGACTAAAACCTGCATGGACATATTATTTTCTTCCATAAGGTAGGTAATACAAGGATTTGAGTTAATCACCATTTCATAGGCCAAATCCATTCGACCACGTTTGTAATTTTTTTCAATATTCAGAAATTGTTTTCCAAATGACCAATGATCATACCCGATGGGCATTCCTACATAGGCATAGGCATTCATCATTTGCTCAGACGAGATAATTTCAATTTGATTAGGATAAGTTGTAAGCTGATAACGCTCAGCAATTTTCCCTATGGCTTTTTCATATTTTTCGAGCAGCTCAAAGGTCCATTCTGAGCCGCTGGATAAAAATTTATTTTTTGTGTGAGTTGTCACCTTATTCTCCATGGATTATCTTTATTTTGATACAGTATGCTTTTTAAAGAATTCGCGAAACACAGGGTATATTTCACTCAAATTGGTAATGGTTTGCATCGAGAAGCGATCCGATTGGCTCAAGACATCTTCATAGGATTCCCAAAGACTTTGATGGTGTCTAGGCGATATTTCAACGTAGGCAAAAAATTGCGTTTTAGGTAGAATTTCTTTTAACAGTAAATCACGGCAATAAGGTGAATCTGCATTCCAATTATCACCATCAGAGGCTTGTGCCGCATAGATATTCCACTCACGGGGTGAGTATTTTTCATTGATGAGGTCACGCATTAATTCCAAAGCACTTGAAACAACCGTCCCTCCTGTTTCTCGGGAATAAAAAAACTCTTCTTCTTCAACTACTTTTGCAGTGGTATGATGACGAATGAAAACAAGCTCAATCTGTTCGTATTTTTTGGTGAGAAAGAGATAGAGTAAAATAAAGAATCGTTTAGCAATTTCTTTTTTAGCTTCATCCATCGAACCTGAAACATCCATCACACAAAACATCACGGCTTTTGTAGAAGGTTGTGGTTGTTTAACATGATAATTATATCGAATATCAAACGTATCAATGAAAGGAATTCTCTTAATCCGGCCTTCAAGCTCAAGAATTTCGTCTTGAATTTTTTTGATAGCTTCCTTGTCTTGAGCAGCAATTGCTGCTTTTAATTCTTCTTCTAATTCTTTAATTCTTTTCTTATGCGGTCCTTTTAAAGCAATTCTTCTTGCATAGGCTCCCAAGAAAGAACGCACAATATTCATATTGGTTGGAACACCAGCCGTGGAATAACCCGCTCGGACATATTTATAATTGGGTGCTTCACCCATTTGTTTTTTGACCAGATCAGGTAATTCAAGATCATCAAAAAAGAGATCAATAAATTCTTTTCTTGAAATTTCAAAGACAAAATCATCATGACCTTCTCCCTGATCAGAGGCTGCACCGCCGCCCTGCCCTTGGCTGCTACTTGGTCTTTTGATCTGATCGCCTTTGACAAATTCTTTATTGCCCGTCAATATAAATTCATGTTTGCCACCTTGACCATGGCGAAATTGAGGTTCTGAGATATCTTTAGAAGGAATTGCAATGGTTTCGCCTTTATCAATCTCCCTCATGCTACGTTTTGAAATAGCATCAGCAACTGCTTTTTTAATTTGCTGCCTATATCGACGCATGAAGCGTTCGCGATTTGCGGCACCCTTATGTTTACGATCATAGAGGCGTCGGTCGATGATTTGAGACATTTTTTTGCCTTTTTAAGACTGGATCCCCGCAGCGATAGGGTTCGCGGGAATAACACGCTTTGATCTAAGATGATTTTCGTACACGAATGTACCACTCTGATAATAACCGAACTTGTTTGCGTGTATATCCTTTTGCCACCATTCTTCCAATGAAATCCTCGTGTTTTTGTTTGTCTTTTTCTGAAGCTTTGGGGTTAAACGAAATAACCGGCAACAACTCTTCAGTATTCGAGAACATCTTCTTTTCAATCACTGCACGAAGTTTTTCATAACTTGTCCACACGGGATTTTTACCCGCATTCTTCGAGCGCGCTCTTAGGACAAAATTAACAATTTCATTCCGGAAATCTTTTGGATTGCTGATCCCGGCTGGCTTTTCAATTTGCTCTAATTCTTCATTCAGGGCAGCACGATCTAAAATTTCACCGGTATCCGGATCACGAAACTCTTGATCTTGGATCCAAAAATCAGCGTAAGTCACATAACGATCAAAAATATTTTGCCCATATTCGGAATATGATTCCAAGTAAGCTGTTTGTATTTCTTTACCAATAAAATCAACATAGCGTGGTGATAAATATTCTTTAATAAACCGCATGTAGCGTTCTTCAATTTCAGGCGGAAATTGCTCGCGCTCGACTTGTTGTTCTAACACATAGAGTAAATGCACCGGATTGGCTGCAACTTCAGTTTGATCAAAATTAAAAACTCTTGATAAGGCTTTAAATGCAAAGCGCGTTGATAAGCCTGTCATACCCTCATCCACACCTGCTTGATCACAGTATTCTTGATAGGATTTTGCTTTTGGATCGGTGTCTTTTAAATTTTCACCATTGTAAACCTTGATCTTGGAATAAATATTCGAATTTTCAGGTTCCTTGATCCGACTCAGAATTGTAAATTGCGCCAAAATATTCAAGGTATCTGGTGCACAAGGTGCCTTTCCTAGAGAACTTTCCCTAATCAATTTTTCATAAATCTTAATTTCCTCGGAAATCCGTAAGCAATAAGGCACTTTAACAATGAAAATACGGTCAATAAATGCTTCATTATTACGATTGTTTCTAAAGGCTAACCATTCTGATTCGTTGGAATGCGCAAGAATAATACCTTCAAATGGAATCGAGGCCATCCCTTCTGTGCCATTGTAATTGCCTTCTTGTGTTGCCGTCAGTAAGGGATGAAGTACTTTGATTGGGGCTTTAAACATTTCAACAAATTCAAGCAAACCTTGATTTGCACGACATAAACCACCTGAAAAACTATACGCATCGGGATCATTTTGTGCAAATTGCTCCAATTTTCGGATATCTACCTTACCTACTAATGAGGAAATATCTTGATTATTTTCATCACCTGGTTCTGTTTTTGCAACCGCGCGTTGTAAATAACGCGATGGTCTTAATTTCACCACTTTAAATTTTGTGATATCACCGTTGTATTCATGTAATCGTTTTGTCGCCCACGGGGACATAATTGCATTCAAACGGCGCAAGGGGATCCCATATTTTTCTTCGAGAATTGGCCCATCCTCAGCGGCTGAAAATAAGCCTAGGGGTGTTTCTTGCAAAGGTGAATCTTTGATAGCATAGAATGGGACTTGCTCAATGAGTTCCTTGAGTTTTTCTGCCAAGGATGACTTCCCGCCGCCTACTGGCCCCAGCAAATAGAGGATTTGCTTTTTTTCTTCCAAATTTTGAGCAGCATGTTTTAAATAAGCCACAATTTCGCCAATCGGCTTTTCCATGCCGTAAAAATCTTTAAAGACCGCGTAACGTGGTAGGATTTTATTGGAAAAAATTCGGCTTAATCGGGGTTCTTGACGCGTATCGATGAGTTCAGGTTCGCCGATCGCCATGAGCAACCGTTCCGCTGGATTCGCATAGACGGATGGGTCTTTTTTGCAAAGCTCAAGGTATTCTTGCAGCGTGTATTCTTCTTCGATTTGGGCGTCAAAACGTTCTTTATAGCGTTCGAAGATGTCCATAATAGATCTCCTTTCACCACAAGTTTAGTTTATTTTTCAGAAACTGGTAAGGGTAATCATTAAAACAATCGCTCTACGATTGCAGAAACCAATCCAGCCGCAGGAATGGTAAGAATCCAGGCCCAAACAATATTTCGCGCAATTCCCCACCGAACGGCTGAAACGCGATTATTCATCCCAACACCGACAATCGCACCAGTAATCGTATGAGTTGTTGAAACAGGGATCCCCATCATACTTGCCGAAAGGATGGTTGCTGCACTTGCTGTTTCAGCACAAAAACCGCCAATTGGCTTTAATTTGGTGATTTTCATACCCATCGTTTGGATAATTCGCCAGCCCCCGAATAATGTTCCCAAGGCAATCACTAAGTAACAGGAAATAATAACCCACAGTGGCACATAGAAATGTGTGCCTAATAGTCCACCTGAATATAACAATAGTGCAATCACGCCCATGGTTTTTTGTGCGTCATTTCCACCATGAGCCAAACTAATGAAGGCAGAAGAAATTAATTGTAACCGTCTAAACCAGGTATCAACTTGAGCAGGCATTGCATTTGCGCAAGATCGTGTTGAAATAAACATTAAAATAATGGCGGCTAACAAACCAACCAACGGTGATGCAACGATGGCGATTAAGATTTTTGAAAGTCCTGTCCATTGCACAATCCCCAAACCGGATTTTGCAATTCCCGCACCCACTAGTCCACCAATCAAAGCATGAGATGAGCTTGAGGGGATCCCAAAATACCAGGTAACAATATCCCAGAATACAGCACCCATGAGCGCTGATAAAATTAAGTGAACATCGACAATGGAGGGATCAATTAAACCGACACCGATGGTGGTAGCCACTTTAACGCCAAAGAGAAAAAACGCTAAAAAATTAAAGGATGCTGCCCAAACTACAGCCCAATGTGGTTTTAATACGCGTGTTGAGACAACTGTCGCAATGGCATTGGCGGCATCATGAAAGCCGTTTAAAAAATCAAACAAAAAAGCAATGGCAATCGTAATGACAAGAAGTATCATAGCTATGTGTACTCGAGGACAATGCCGCGAATAACATTGGAGAGATCATTGCAGCGATTGATCACGAATTTAATCCGTGCGTAAAGATCTTTAACTTTATAAAATTCCTTGAAATCCTGAACACTTTCGAAAAGCTCACGTTCGCCATCGATGACAACTTTATGCGCAGCACCCATAATTTCTTCAATTGATTGACATAATTTAAATATTTCATCCGCTTTTTTAAGCGTATGTAGATGATAAACCGCTTGACGTGCAAAATCGCTAGCTTGCAGAGATAAGTCAGCGAGACGAATGACGTTCGGCGGAACAAGATCAAACCGATAATAAGGTAACCGTTGTGCACAACTATGGATCAGATTAAGAATATCGTCGAGACATTGGGTTAATCGATGCATGTCGTGGCGATCAAAGGGTGTGATAAAGGTCTTATGAAGTAACTCAAGTGATGTATAGGCAATTTTATTGCCTTCCATTTCGTAGTCAGCTATGCGATCAACAGCCTGTTGAACCTGCGGCGCTTCTCGAAGGGCGTGGCAAAACTCCTCCGAGGTTGTGTGCAGAATATCAGCAGCCCGCTGAAAATAGTTAAAAAAATTCTTTTTGCGGCGCGTTAATAATCTTTTTAGCAGAGTCATTTCTTGATCCCTGCCTTATAAACCACTTGCAGACATACTGTCAAATAAATCTTTAACGGATTTCGTCACTGTTTGATCTAAAACAGCGCCGGCTTGTGCACTTATATCGCGGTCCGAAACACCCAATTGCCCACTTTGGACCTTAACGGTATTTGTCTCATCGATGTTTTTACTGAAGATTTGTTGAGTGCCTCGGTAAATTTCAACATGGTATTTGACCTTTGCTGTAAAGGTGGGATAACCGCCGAGGGTAATCGGTGTTGAATTGCCATTAAGCGTGACGGGTAGGTTCATCATTTCGTCTTTATATGAGACAGAAAGCGCGGTGATATAACCACTCATCGTGTATTGGCCTGAAGAGGATGGAGTAAATATGTTTGTGCGGGTTGCTTCCTTGGTAATCGCATTTCTTAAGTAAACGGCCATATTAGGTGTGGTTTCGCCGCTATAATTTACAGGATTACCTAGGCCACCCCAATTTGCAGCGCTTAATTGTGTTTGATTGTTGGGGCGTTGATCGAGAAAGGTATTCACTTTCACTGTGCCTATATTATTGTAGGTTTTGTCTACACTAGATAGATGGGTGAGTTGTAGTGTTGGGATGGTTGTTGACATGCAGGCTGTGAGCGTGAGTGAGAATAAACCGAGTGTCACCGTTTTTAAAATTCGCCCTGTGTTAATGTACATAATGATCCTTCTAAAAAATTTGATAGTGTCTCAAAGTCGCTGATTGTTTTTTGGAATTTGATTTTCCAAACACGCTGTTAATACTTCCCTGTAAGCTCAACGCCAGCTTCCCTGCTGGCGATGGTTTGTCAAATCAAATTCCAAAAAACAATCAGCGACTTTGAGACACTGCTAAAAACTTCTAAGCTACTGAAAAAAGATTAAGCAATTCGCGAAGCTGTTCCCCTGGATCAGGTGCACGCATAAAGCTTTCACCAATTAAAAAAGCGAACACACCTTGAGCAGATAATCGCTGAAGATCTGCAGCGGTATGAATACCACTTTCTGAAACCACCATCATGCCCTCTGGAAGGAGAGGAAGCAAGTCCAGCGTGCATTGAAGATCCACCGTAAAGGAATGCAGATCACGATTATTGATTCCCAACCAAGACGGTTCCAATAATAACGCGCGTTCTAAATCATGGCGATTATGAATTTCCAATAAAACATCTAAACCTAGACTCTGTGCCAATTGAAAGAGATCTTTAAGATGGGCATCATGAAGTACCGCTACAATGAGCAATAAACAATCAGCACCCAGTGCACGTGTTTCATAAACTTGATAGGGGTCGATAATAAAATCTTTGCGCAAAACAGGCAATGAACATGCCTCCCGAGCCTGCCTTAAATCAGCATCATGCCCCTGAAAAAATACTTCATCGGTTAAAACCGATAAACAGGTTGCTCCATTGCGCGCATAGGATGAGGCTAATGTTTTGGGATCGTAATCAGCACGAATCACACCCTTGCTCGGGGACGCTTTCTTGAGTTCTGCAATGACCGCCGGATGACCCTTTGCAACTTGCTGAGCTAAGGCAGCCCGAAAGCCACGAGTCGCTGGCATGGCTTCTGCTTGAACGCGCACAGATTGTAGAGGGACGTTTTGCTGCCGATACGTCAAATCGTCTCGTTTTTGAGCAATGATCCGCTCCAGAATCGTCGGCAATGTGTTCATAAAAAACCTTCAAATGCCTTTTTAGGCCTTAAGCGTATGGTCTAGCTTTTTGAAGATCCTGTCAATATGGGACCCTTACATCACACTACAGTTTGAAATACCCGCTCAGCGGGAGATCCTTCGCTGCGCTAACGCTTGCTCAGGATGACAGCCTTCAACAATATTCAGCATACCTGACGGCGTCACGAAAAGTAAAACTTTTAGCCCTTACCTGATTTAAATACCGAAATCTAACACTGCGTTTTCATTGGCCGCGAGTATAGTCTTCAATGCTTCACTGAAGCTGGCAAGGCCGAAGAAGGAATGCCCTCTTTATTCCTCATCTAATTTTTTCAAAAACTCTAATTTCTCCGCAATCTTTATTTCTAAACCACGCGGGACAGGCATATACCAACGCTGCCCTTTTAACTCTTCCGGTAAATATTTTTCACCTGCTGCATAGGCATGCGGTTCATCATGGGCATAACGATAGGCTTTTCCATAACCTAATTCACGCATCAATTTCGTCGGTGCATTTCGCAAATGAATCGGTATTTCTAAAGTCCCTGACTTTAGAACCGCAGCTTGCACAGCATTCCAAGCTGTGTAAACCGCATTACTCTTTGCTGCACACGCCATATAAACCAAGGCTTGTGCAATGGCCAATTCACCCTCAGGACTCCCTAAACGCTCTTGCACATCCCAAGCATTAAGCGCTAAAGTCAGTGCACGTGGATCTGCATTTCCAATGTCTTCACTTGCCATACGCACGACACGGCGTGCAATGTACAAAGGATCGCATCCACCATCGATCATTCGTGCAAACCAATATAAAGCAGCATCCGGTGAAGACCCACGCACCGATTTATGTAATGCTGAAATGTGATCGTAAAATTGTTCCCCCTGCTTATCAAAACGCCTTAAACTTCCGCTTAAAACATCTTGCGCATGTTCCATCGTGATCGTTTCAATACCATTTTCGGTTTCAGCTAAATCCCCTAATATTTCAAGCATGTTTAATGCACGACGAGCATCGCCATCCGCCACTGTGGCCAATTGTGATAAAACATCTTTCTCAACTTGAAGACATCGCTGCCCTAGACCTTGTTCTTCATCAACCAAGGCACGTTCAATAATCTGTATTAATTCCTCTTGCGTTAACCGCTTTAAGACATAAACACGTGCGCGAGATAATAAGGCGCTATTTAATTCAAATGAAGGATTTTCGGTTGTAGCTCCAATTAAAATAATCGTCCCTTCTTCGACATGCGGTAAAAAAGCATCTTGTTGAGATTTATTAAACCGATGAACTTCATCAATAAACAAGACCGTTTGCTGTCCCGTCTTTCGCAGATCTTGGGCTCTTGCAACTGCTTCTCGAATTTCCTTAACACCACAAAGTACGGCGGATAAAAATTCAATATGCGCACCACTATTTTCCGCCAACAAACGCGCCAAAGTTGTTTTTCCGGTGCCTGGAGGCCCCCAAAAAATCATAGAGTGTAAGGTTTTTTGATCAATCGCCCGACGCAGAGGCTTCCCTTGCCCTAATAAATGAGACTGACCAAAAAACTCATCCACCGATTGTGGACGCATTTTTGCAGCAAGAGGAATCATCTTCATAAGTCACCAAGCCCCTTTAAGAGGGATAAAGGTAAAAAGTATAACAAATTTTACAGTGACATTGCACCCTTATGGTTTTTTAAAGATTTCTTTCATACACCCTATTGCAAATCCATTCTACCCATGGTATTATTCCCTTGTAATGTGAATTAGCGCCGATTTGAGCAACAGCTTGCAGGCGCTTTATAAGTATAGCTAAAGCGGAGTCATCGACATGAATCATTATCTTACCTTTTCTTACTATTCTCACACTGCTGCCACTCGGCCGCATGTTGCTTCTTTTATCTATACTCAAAGCGATTCATTTTTAGGCGAGGCGCCAAGGCTCGAGCAAACGGCCATAAATAGCCTGGAGTTTATTACTATAAATAATGAAGCGCGAAGAATATATCCACATCCACTATCCTCCATACGAATGCGCTAGCCCTGTTTTAACCTGAGTCAACATTCTTTTGTTTTTGTTCAGGTTGTTCAGGGCTTTTCTTTTTTAATTAATTATTTATTTTTTGCATTTTTATGGCATTTTAAATGTTGCGGGATTTTTTTACTTAAAAAACTGCAGGAGGATTAACAATGACAATACTCAACAACGAATCAAAACACAGCTTTGCCACCCAAAGCATTCATGCAGGCATTACACCCTGTCCTAACACGGGCGCACTACTCACACCTATCTACCAAACAACGACCTACGTACAAGAAGGACCTATCCGATGCACACATTTATTGCGCCAAAAGCCAGCCCTCATATTGAAGTTCAAATTTTTGCAATCCACGCAACATAGTAATTGGACCGGGAGGGCTTTCACTGCGATACCCATTCCATC
>JAKBBU010000025.1 GCA_021808365.1 Pseudomonadota bacterium | reverse complement strand
TGCTTAAGTTGTATGGGTTTCATAGTAAAAAATCATTGTTTAAAGTGAAAAAATCCTTTTTTATTTTCTGGATCCCGCCATGTATTAATAAGCCTTAGTGGTTCTAACGCGCGAGTACGCGCGAAGAACCACTAAATCCCGGGATGACGGGCACTCTCTAGACTCTCACCTTCGAGAAATGACGAAGCAGCTACATCAACTGCCCATGGCATTGTTTATATTTTTTCGAAGAACCGCAGGGACAAGGCTCATTACGCCCCACTTTTGCAAATTCCCGCACAAACGGCACAGGCTTTTCTGATTGCACCAGGTCCTCTGTAGCAAGCTCAGACGGTAATTCTGCCTGCAATGCAGCAAACAAGGGCGGCACTTCCTCATGTTGAAAATTCAATGAATGAATCGCTTCTTGAACCCGCATGGCTTCAATTTGTGGCAGATCAACGTCCCCCTGTATCTCAAGCTTTGACAATGAACTGATGATATTAAATTTTAAACTATCTAACATCGTTGCAAACAATTCAAACGCTTCACGTTTATATTCCTGTTTCGGATTTTTAGCAGCATACCCACGTAAATGGATCCCTTGCCGCAAATAATCCATCAAAGCTAAATGCTCGCGCCAATGCGTATCCAAACTTTGCAACATGATCGATTTTTCAATTTGGCGCAAGACTACAGCACCCATAATCGCTTCTTTGGCCTCATAGGTATGTACAAATTCATCTAAGACACGTTTTCGCAAGATTTCTTCATGAAGCGACTCATCTTCCTTCAGCCATTTTTGGATATCGATCGGCAAATTAAATTCTTGCTGAAGGCGTGATTCAAGCCCTGCAATATCCCATTGCTCTTCCAAGCTGTTTGGTGGAATGAATGAATCTAGCAACGTTGAAACGACATCCGCACGAATGGCAGTAATGGCAGGTGATAAATCGTCACTGCTCAATAATTCAAACCGTTGTGCATAAATCACACGGCGTTGATCGTTAGCGACATTGTCAAATTCTAGCAGTTCTTTTCGAATATCAAAATTCCGCCCTTCGACCTTCTTTTGTGCGTTTTCAATAGCCTTAGTCACCCAAGGATGTTCAACCGACTCACCTTCCTTCATCCCAAGACGTTGCATTAAATAGCTCACACGATCAGAAGCAAAAATTCGCATGAGATCATCTTGCAATGAAAGATAAAACCGCGTTTGGCCAGGATCACCTTGGCGCGCTGAACGACCACGTAATTGATTATCAATACGCCGTGATTCATGGCGCTCAGAACCGATCACGTATAAACCGCCCGCTGCAATCACGGCTTGATTTCGTTCCTGCCACGCTGCTTTTATTTTCTCAATCTCTTGTGCGCTCGCATTTTCAGGTAATGACTTTAATTCTTCACTCAGATTTCCACCAAGAACAATATCTGTTCCTCGCCCTGCCATATTGGTTGCAATCGTCACATGCCCTGGCCGGCCAGCTTCCGCAATAATTTGTGCTTCTTGTTCGTGAAACTTTGCATTCAAAACTTGGTGTGGAATGTTTTCTTTTTTTAATAAGCTTGACAATTTTTCTGAATTTTCAATTGAAATCGTACCTACCAACACAGGCTGCCCTTTTTCGCGTGCTGTTTTAATTTCAGCAATCACGGCTGCCAATTTATCATCCTTTGTTAAATAAATTTGATCGGGCACATCAATACGTAAACAAGGCTTATGCGTAGGAATAACCACCACTTCTAAATTATAAATTTGGCTGAATTCATAGGCTTCTGTATCGGCCGTTCCTGTCATTCCACTTAATTTTTCATATAAACGAAAATAATTTTGGAAAGTGATCGACGCAAGCGTTTGGTTCTCTTGCTGAATTTGAACACCTTCCTTGGCTTCAACCGCTTGATGCAACCCTTCAGACCAACGACGCCCTTCTAAGGTTCTGCCGGTATGTTCGTCCACAATAATGATTTGATTATTTTTAACGATATAATCAATATCACGATGAAATAAAGCATGGGCGCGTAACCCTGCGATCACATGGTGCATCAATGAAATATTGGTTGCATCGTATAAACTTTCACCCTCCTTCAAAAGACCTTCTTTAATCAATAAATCTTCTACTTTTTGATGGCCGTCTTCGGTCAAATAAACTTGCCTTGTTTTTTCATCAAGAGAATAATCACCCGGCGCTTCTTCTTTATGTTCTTGCAACAAAGGGATCAATGTATTCACACGACGGTACATTTCCGAACTTTCTTCGGCAACACCTGAAATAATAAGCGGTGTACGTGCTTCATCAATTAAAATAGAATCAACTTCATCGACAACAGCAAAAAAAAGTTTGCCCTGAACACGATCTTCTAAGCTGAACGCCATATTATCGCGCAGATAATCAAAACCAAATTCATTATTCGTGCCATAAATAATATCGGCCTTATAAGCTTCACGCTTAGCAATACCGCCTTGGTTAGGAACAACAACCCCCACAGTCAGCCCCAAGAAGGTATAAACTGGCTTCATCCACTCGGCATCGCGTCTCGCCAAATAATCATTGACAGTCACAATGTGAACACTTTGCCCTGAAAGTGCATTCAGATAAGCGGGCAGCGTCGCACTTAGTGTTTTTCCTTCACCCGTGCGCATTTCTGCAATTTTCCCACTGTTGAGGACCATGCCGCCGATGAGCTGAACATCGAAGGGGCGTAAACCCAAGGTGCGTTTACTGGCTTCTCGCACTACGGCAAAAGCCTCGGGCAAAAGTTGGTCAATCGTGGTCCCTTCTTCATAGCGCATCCGAAATTCGTCTGTTTTTGCCCGCAAATCAGCGTCGCTCAAGAGAGCATATTGAGACTCTAGTGCATTAATTTGCTCGACGTTTTTTTGTAGCTGCCTTAAAATTCGTTCGTTTCGGCTTCCAAAAATCTTTTTTGCGATGTTGGCTAACATATGACCCTACTTAACTGCACTCTTCGCGCTTCATTCTTAGGCGTTGTTGCCGGCGACATCTCGCAATCCTCATGTATTTCAATACACTCCGTTTGCTCGAGACTTGGCGCCTAACCTAAAAATGAATCGCTTTGAGTACTATGATACAATAAAAAAATGACAGTCTACCATTATTCAACAGTTTCTGAGCTTTTGACAAGCAGTACGAAAGAATTTCAGCTTGTTTTGAAAAAAACACAGGAATTACGCACACTTCAAAGCATTTTAGAGGCTTATCTTGATCCCTTGCTGCATCCTCATTGTCACGTGGGTGGGTATCGGGAAGGTGAATTGACCTTGCTTGCGGCAGCACCGACCTGGGCCACGCATATTCGCTATTTGATCCCTGATTTGTTGGAAGCGTTGAAGAAGGAACCCAAATTTAGGCAAATCCATTCCATTTATTGTCGTGTCATTCCTGCGACTGCTCGCGAAAATCCTGAGCCTAAAACTCCGCCCCAACCGCTCTCAAACAACAGCCGAGCTTTACTTCGCTCAGCTGCTGAAGGTATTCAAAATAGGACCTTGGCTGAGGCATTGCAGCGGTTAAGCAGACTTTAGCTTACCTCCGCCGAGTCCCGATAAGAAACCGGTGCCGCCTGGCCCTCAAATGTCACATACTCCCAGGCCGTTGGATCCGCCAAGAGTGCCTGAACCAACTTATTATTCAGATCATGGCCTGATTTGAACCCATAATAGGCACCGATGATCCCACTACCGAGCAGGTACAAATCGCCAATTGCGTCCAAAATCTTATGTTTCACAAATTCATCTTCATAACGCAGACCATCTTCATTCAAAATCCGCTCATGATCCACGACGATCGCATTGTCCAAGCTGCCACCCAGAGCTAAATTATGTGATTTCAACATTTCATACTCGGACAAGAAACCAAAGGTCCGAGCACGACTAACTTCCCTCACATAGGCCGTTCTTGAAAAATGCAAGGTTGCATCTTGTGGGCAGGCATGAAAAACGGGGTGATCATATTCAATTCGAAATGAAACCGTAAACCCATCAAACGGCTCAAAACGGGCAAATTTATCGTCTTCTTGTACCTTCACTTCACGCAAAATTCGAATAAATCGCTTAGGTGCTTCTTGCTCTTCGATGCCAGCAGATTCCAACAAAAACACGAAGGGTGCCGCACTGCCATCCATAATCGGCATCTCGGCTGCTGAAATATCGATCTGGGCATTATCCACACCAAGACCCGCCATCGCAGATAAAATATGTTCCACCGTTGAAACCCGAACACCACCCTTGGTCAAGGTCGAGGCCAGACGAGTATCACCGACATTTTCTGACCGTGCAGAAATAGCAACAGGTGGATTAAGATCAGTCCGATTAAAGACAATTCCGCTATCGACGGCGGCAGGACGTACGGTTAAAGAAACCGGTAATCCTGAGTGCAGCCCTAGGCCCTCGGCCTGAATAGCATGTTTGAGGGTACGTTGTTTCATGCAAGGTCCTCTTTTAGAAACATAGGTTGAGGAGTCCGGTAAAGACCGAACGTTCTTAATACACAACCTTAGGTGTAAAAAGCGAAATTATAGCACAAAATGAAATTCAGGGATCGGGATGCACCAAAAGAAACCCTTGAGATTGATCAAAAATAAAACACTTACAAAAACTTATCGTTATCCTATTTCTCACATTAATCAGCCCATGAAAGCTGCACTAATGCCACAACACGCATTAGTGCAGCTTTCATGGGCTGATTAATGTGAAAATGGGATAAAAACACAACCCGCCAAACAACAAAGATGTTCAAAAACTTGATCAACCTTTGAACCTTACAAAAGCCACTATCCATTTATTAAAAAACTATAGACAAACTGCGTAATTTTTGTTACTATAGTTAAGTTCGACTCAAACTAAAAAAATTGTTTCTATCAAAAATAAAAAGAGGAAAAAAAATGAAACCAAATAACAATAACAATAACTCTATCCAAGAAGGCGGCCGTTCATATGACGAAAGCTTGTCTCATGAGGAATTACTTAACCAATTAAGCGCGCTTCGCGATTTAATTAGCCTATCCCAAAATAATAATATCGAAATTCCCGATACACCTGAATCTTTAAGAAATCGCCCCAACAAGATTATCTCTTTCTTCAACGATTTTCTCGGTGAGGGTGGTCGAGACAGCCAACAAGAAACACTTAAGCAGTTTTTCTTAGAAAAGCCTAAACTTTTAAAATCAGTTACCGAAATAAATGGCTTTAAACTCCTTAAAAAACTCTATTTTCAAGGAAAAATGAATGAAAAAAAACTCAATATTTTCATTTCCAATTTATTGGATGCCATTGAATCTAAACTAAATACTTTTTCTGAAATAACTGAAATTAAAAACCTCATGGCGCTTGAAAGCAAAAACATGAGAACACTTGATCTGCTCGTGGAGCCATTTAAAATTGCAGATGACCGTGCAGAAACCCTTTTAATTTATACTAGCTCAACTAGATTCAAAAAACATTCAAAACCATTAATTGACAATTATTCTGAAAAAGCAAGTGAAATAAAAAATAAAATTAAAAAGAAAGAAGATGTCAGTGATATATTTATTGATTCTGATAATGAACCCAAAAACCCTGAGCCTGAAGATAGCTTGGTTGCCCTTAGAGCGCATAAAAAAGATTATGTTTTAAATGAAGCTGTGAATTCTCAAATTGAAATACACCAAAGATCTGTTTTAAATTATTTTGAATCGACTAAAAGATTAAAAAACATTAAAGCTTTAGAGAGCATTAACTTAGATTTTGACTTATCGAATTTCGCAGAAATTCAATTGAATGAAAATTCACGTATTTCCAATGGAGGCTCTCAAAATAATGCTTTTAATAAGATGAGCCAAGCTGTTCGTTCAATAAAAGAAACTCAAGCAATTGTAAAAGAATTTGTTGAAAAAGGCACTAAGCTTGACTTCATTCCAGACTCTCTTGCTCCTGAACTTGCAGACGAACTTACCAAGGCCATTGTATCCTATAAAGAGGCTTTTGATAGCTACGAACTTGAAAAACAGACCCTTGCACAAAAGGAAATAGAAGAAAGGGCTGCGCTGATTGAACAGCTAAAAAAACATCATGCAACTGTATTACCCCAATTAACTGATGCAATAGAAAAAAATAAAAAACTAACTGAACTAGAAAACTCCAGATATAAATCAAGCCCTAACGATTCTACAAAACCATATATCCGAGAAATTGAAGTTGTTATGACTAAAACAGACACTTTGTTAAAAAAAATAAAATCATGCGCAGATGATCCATCAACGTCTTTAAAAATGCTTCGAGAAACTACCACCTCTTTCCAGGCACAGTGGGATAATGCCCTTAAGCAACGTAATGATTTAACCGCAGAATGGGCCAAAGCTCATGACAAGCTCGAAATTCAATATCATCAAGAGTTAAATAAAGAAACAAAGACCCTATCAAACAAAGTAACATCGCTTCAGCGCAGCGTGGAATTTAAAAAAAATGCCGCTCATGTAGCGCTACGTCCTTTAACTCAAGATATTACAATATTAAAAATAGCCGAAGATTTTGTAAAAAATCTGGGTATTTTTTCAGAACTTCTTACGCAGCTAGATAAAATCAATACTGATTTATCTGACAGTAAATTTTCCAATACCAAAGAAAGAAATGCCTTTCTTGAAACGCAAAAACAACTTCTTTCAGAAGTAGAGGAAAATATTGAAATCAAAGAAGCCGAATATAAAACTCAACTAAAAAATGAAGCTTCTGAGATTTTAAATTTAGATAAAAATATCGAGTTATTAAAAAATAATCTTTCTGAATCAATTAAAAAATTGAATTCAATTACCAAAAAATTGAATGACAGCTCTTCAAACAATTCTTTTTTTTCCATTTTTTCGAATAATAAAAACAATGATGATAACAGACACAAGATCGAACAAATTAATGAGTATATAGTTCAACTTGACGGGTTTTTGGCAGCACTTAATACTATTTCTTCTGAAACGGCCAATAACTTAACATTATCGGATAAAAAAATTAGCTATGATACCATGGAGGAAAAATTTAAAACCCTAAAAACAAATATGAATGATTTTCTTAAAATGAACAAATTAAGATTTTCTGAACCTTCGAAAGGAACTCAAAAAAATGGCAATCAATCACCTATTTCGATTAATACATCTAGCAACTTACTACGCCCACCCTTAAATCAAAGCAACGGCAATGATCATAGTTCGCCATATGTAAATGGCAACAATGTAAATAACAACAATGGCAATACCAAAAAATAAGGAATGTTGGGTTACACCACGCACTTCGTGCTTAGGCTAACCCAACCTACTCCTTTGATATTTGGATTTTATGTAGGTTGGGTTAGAACAGCCGAAAGGCTGGGCGTAACCCAACATTTCCTTTTAATGAGACAAAATCTTTTTTTATTTCCTACCCCATTCTGTGGGGGCACTCCCACGCCCGCCCGCGTAAAGACAGCCATTGAACACAAATTAAACCTATAAGCAATGTTGTTCTGGGCTCTGGCCAAAAAATCTATACAACAATACCCAAATTTGTTATAACTAGCCATTAGTTTCATGTCCCTATACTCAAAATATTTCATTGGCCGCGAGTATAAAAAGAGAATCCTTAACGAAACTCTAAACAACACGATTTACTCAACCTAAGGAACAACCATGGCTTTAAAAAAAAATGCTGCTGATCAGATCCCTTATGCAGAATTAATTGAGCAATTAACTACCCTTCAGTCTTTACTTTCAGATCCCTTAAATTTTGTTCTTTCCTCAGAACCAAAAACTCAAGACAATGAGAGCAAAGAGAAAAAAAATGAAGCGCCAGCGAAAAATGAAGTAAAAAAAGAAATTAGTGAAGACCTGGCAGAAGATGATCAAAAAATTCAAATTATTCAAACTAATCGCACACTTCACACTCGATCAATTGATCTCTTCACTTATTTTGATAATCTTTTATTAAGAATAACACCTGATCTTCTTTTGGGATCCTTAGAAATAAATAAAGATTTTTTAACCAATCTGAGCCAGCTTAAAGGATTTAAATGGAGCAAAAAAATATTCAACGCACCAATAAACAATAAAAAATTAGAAAAAATATCAAACGAGCTAGTGGATAATATATCAATTAAAAAAAACGCACTAGAAAAAATAAATGAGATTGGCCTCCGATTAAACTCTGAAAGGAACCCTCTTCAATTTGAAACAATCATTCGAATCCGCATTGAAACACTAAAAAAAAATGCCGAAGAATTATTAAAGGATAACTCTCTTAGCGTTTTCTTAAAAAGCATTGATAAGTTATTCTCTGAATTACTAAAAAGTATACAAAATTTAATTAACAACGCCATGGGTACTGCGTTTGTTTTGGAAATAGATAAGATTGAAAGTTCAAAAAACTTAGATCTCGCGCATGAAACTTTAAGCTCCATTACAGAAAAAAACGAAAAAACATTAAAAGTTTCCGAAGAAGAAGAAGAAAAATTTCAGCAAGATGTACAAAACTGCATAATAGGTTCATTTTTTATAATGGACCATTCAGAGATAAAAAAAGAGTCAATAAAAAAATTAGATAAAATAGAACATTACAACCTGAGTGAATTCAACGAAATTGAACAGTGTGAATTGGCACGTCTTGAGCTTAGCTATGTAGAAAATAAACATTTTAAAGATCTTCAAAAAAACGGCCTTTTAATTAAAAATACCCAAAAACTGATCAAAGACATCCTTGACTATCAAAGTGATTTAATTTTGATTCCGGAAAATCTTGTTAAGGAAATTCAACAATCACATGAGTCGGCCATTAAATCATTTGAAATAATATTGCCTAAATACAAAAATTATATCGACGATGTAAAATACACTGAGGACACAAAAAGAAAAAACTTAAAACTTATATTAGAAATTGAAAAAACAAAAATAGACAAATATATTCAAAATATAAAACTCGACTTAGAAAAAAATGAAGTTCTTGAAAACAGCAGGCTTGATTCCGGCCCTGATGATCCAACCCAAAAATTTATTAGATTTGCAAAAGAAGCATTAGATGAATTGAGGGGTTTTATACCACTTATTTCTCATTACATACAAGACCAAACAAACCTCCGCGGTATGAACGACTTTTTCAATCTTTTATCTGAAGCTTTTGATGAATTAAAATACAATATTAAAGAATATATTGACTCATGGACAAAAGAACATGGAAGGCTTGAACGTGCAAAACTTACACTCGTAAATAGGAAAATTGAAAAATTTCAAATATATTTGGGTAAATTTTCAGAAAAAATTGATATTAGCATCGAAGAAGAAAATTATAAATTTAAAAATTCACAAAATAAAGAGCAAGAACTTGATAAAAAAATTCTTAATGCCTCGCAGAAAGAAGCGAGGAAAATATTTGATTCTTCTCATATAACCTTAGAGAATCTAAAACAGGCAACAAGTGAATATCTAAAGTTCAATGACATTTCTTCTAAATTTAAAAAACAATTACTCGAACAGCAAGAAGAAAACTTTCAAACTCTTGAAAAGAGCATTGAAGACAATTTCAAAACTTACCAAGAAGAAATCTCAAAACAAGTTAATTACTTTAATGAGTTACTTAAAAAAACAAACAATCTTCAAAAAAATATAGAAAATTTTTTTGAAGACCCTCTCATTACTATAAATAATGGAGATAATCGCTTATCTGAAGAATTAGAAAATTTAAAATCTCTACAAACTGACATTAATAATTTCAAAGAAGCAATTTTTAAAGAACCCTCTTTTAATTTAGATGAAAAAGAAAAATTACCCGAATACTCCCTTCGAGAAGGAAACCTTTTGATAAAAGGGTATATGGAATCATTTCGAATAATTCAGGAACAGATCGGCTTTAAACTGAAAACTTCGGCTTCACCCAACCGTTTGAATAAACCCCTTCAATCACCATCCAAAACCTCTAGCTCGTTATATTCTAGCCCTTCAAACTACCCTCCGCCCCTACATCACCAATCATCCTCTAGGGGTTATTCCAGTCCTGCTCATGCACCAACTACCCCTAAACTGTCAGCCTCTACATCGCGCTTGAATTATCCCCAAAACGGAAATAATAACAATGCAAATCAATCACCTCTATCACAATCCTCTTCTCCAATATCTTATCCCCCAAGAGAAAATAGCAATCACCAGCCACCTAGCCCTTATAAGCCTCCTCGTCCCGGCGGAAGCGGGAATCCACCAGCTTAAAACAGTTGAAAATGTTGGGTTATGCACGCCCTCCGGGCGGTGCTAGCCCTGAGGCTCCCCTCAGGCTCGGGATGACAGCATTGGTGGGATATTCAGCATTTTAGCAGCAGGTCAAGAAAAACTTAAGGCTAATTGGAAGGCTTAGCTTATGGATGACAAGAGTATTCTAGTTTTGTCGTTCCTCGACAGTCTTGGCGTCAGGTATGGACCCAACCTTGCCCTACAAAAACAACTACTTTACTCTAAATGAAATTCGCATTAAATGCTTGACAAAAAAACAACCTTTTGTTAGAATTTACTATTCTATTTTAAATAGAAAAACTATAATAACTTAAACGATAAGAAGAAATAAAATGAGAAAAAAAAATAAAAATCAGTTATCCAACGATCACTTGAGCCGAATTAACCAGTCTATTTCACTCAATGAACAAACAAGTTTTTCTAGGCTGATCAATCAATTACACCAGGTTAGTCTATTATTCTCTAGGTTGGAAAACAATAATACGGCCTCCTATATTCAAGAAAATAATTTTCAATCAATCACTGTTTTTTTTAAAAATTTTTCCGCTGAAAAAATAGGAAATCTTTTTTTAAAAGATAAAGAAAATGAAATTGCAAAAGAAATTTCAAAAATCGATGGTTTTAGTCCTCTTGGTTTTTTTAGACCCGTAGACAAAGAAAAATATGCTTTAGCACTAGAAATGCTTATATCTGGAAAATTAAAAACCTTAAACACGTTAAATCTCCCGGTCAGCTTGTTAAAGAAAGAGAAAGCAATTTTTGATTCAATTAATTTTATTCGCGAAGAAATAAGTAAAAAATCAACCGCTATAATAAGCCAAGAAAAAAACGGCATTAATTCTTCAAAATTTACCCGTCATACAAAAAGCTCAATCAATCATTTTACTCTTAAACTTGAATCAATTTTTATTAATTTTATTAAAAACAAAGATTCGATTAAACTTACAAATACTTCCAACCTGACACTTTCAGATTTTTCAGATTTATCAAATCTTGATTGCATCGCAGAAATTTATGAGACGATTCTAAAAGACATCGAAGAGCTACATAAAGATTTTTCAATCTTTTTTTCAGAAGAGAGCCAGGAGAAAGCTGTCATTCAGATTAAACAGATTGGAATAGAATTAAGCACCCTTATTCCAAAGGTCAGTTCTATTCGATTAACACCAGAAGAAACAGGGCTCTATCTACAAGCTAAAGAAAATCTTGAAATTATTAATCATTACCTCGAATCAGATAATAATAAATTGATTGTTCCAGATCGATTTATTAGCGAATCAAACCTTAGTGTTAGTTTTTTAAACTTGATGATTGCATTTAAAAAATCCGATTTGAAAACTGAAGAAGAACAAATTCCTTACATGAGATCCATGTATAGAACAGAAATGGTATTCTATCGTTCTGAAAAAAATATTAAACATACTGGGAATGGTGACATTCTAACACCAAAACAAAAAGTGTTGGGTTAGAACAGCACGGCTCCCGCATTAAAAAATGAACAATTTAGTTTGGTCATCCCGGGATTTAGTCTTTCTTGGCGAGTACTCTCGCTTAGAAAGACTTAATACCCGGGATCCACAACGGTCTGTCATTCCCGCGGAGGCGGGAATCCAGTCTTATTAAAAGGGATTTTTTTCTTTTTAATGAAGCAATCCTTTTTGATCTGACTGGATTCCCGCCTCCGCGGGAATGACGTTAATGAAAAAATCCCTTTTTATTTTTCTGGATCCCGGATATTAACTGGCTCTAAAGCGAGAGTACTCGCTAAGAGCCAGTAAATTCCGGGATGACGGGGCTAAAAAATGGCATTTCTCGAAAAATTGCTCATTTTTTAATGCGGGAGCCCTGGTTAGAACAGCCAGCCGTTAGGCGTTAGGCTGTTCTAACCCAACCTACATTTTTTAATTTTTTAAAAGTCCTTTTTATAATGTAATTGTTTGATTATGTAGCGCCTTATAAAAAAGTAGACAACTCTTATAAATTCCGTCAAAATCGCCAAACTTCCTGGAAGCTCAATGACTTGAGCTTTAGGAACGTTTAGTTGAGAACTATTCTTTCTTAACCTAAACATCAAACATTAATAACATCGTTCAAAGAGAGAAACCATGAAAAATTCTTCTACTTCTAATAAGCCTTATATTTCTGATAAAGATTTTAGTCTTCATGAATTGCTGGATCAACTCGATAAGCTACGGAGTTTAATTAAACGCAACCTTTCTACAGAAAACCACGAAAGTCAAAATGAACCTTCTGAAGTTCTATCCGATCATAAAAATGAAAAAATTAATGACACCGACCATCATGAAGAAATCAATAATTTTTTCAATGCTTTTTTAGGTGAAAATCAAAAAAGCACATTAGAAACTTTCTTAAAAAAAAACAAAAAATTAATTGATCCCATTTTTAAATTAGAGGGATTCTATTGCGACTCGAGCTTGCTCTTTTTTAAAACAGAATCCGATGAAATAGCTTCATCATTGCTCGAGCAAATCAAACATAAACTAGAAACTATTCAGTCTACATTAAAACTTAAAAAAGAATATCCAAGCCCTAAAGACCTTTTACCTCTTCTTAATTCTGCTAAAACCCTAATTCCCTCGGCTGATTTTCAAACATCTGTTGGAAAAGAATTTGCAACCCAAACCACAGAAACTATATCTTACTTTACAGAAGCAATATCAAACATACAATCATCGGTTGAAACACCTAAAAAAATTAGTGCCAAAAAAAATTCTTTAAATAGACTTGAACAAAAAAAAGAGCATTTTGCCTTGGAAAAAAAAATTAATTCTAAAAATCTAGAAATCCAGATAAAAAAAATTAATAATACCATTGAAATTTTTTCTGATCCTTCCGGAAATCAAAAAAGACTTGAATTTATTAATGAAATAAAAAATAATAAATATATTAAATATTATTTAGAAATATTGGCTCAAATTGAGACTCGTAATGAACCTCTTAATACAAGCGATACTCATCTAAAAGAAAAAATTCAACGCATTAAAGACATCATAGACGGCACTCAGGAAATTAACAAAAAGTCTGAAGAAGTTTCATTTATTTCAGGCAGTTTTGTTGAGAACATTGAAGAAGAGCTGAATAATATAGCTTCAGCTTTAGAGGAAGATCTAAAGCCCTATGATACCATCATTACTTCTTTAAAATCGCGAAAAGATATAATTGAAGAATATTGTGATAAAACGAGAAAATATTTATCCACAGTGTATGATCAAATTAAAAACGCAACCTCTTCACCCTCTGAAAAAATTCAGATGCTCCTATTCTTGACACTCATACGTAGCGATCTTTTTTATGCGGAAAATTTAATTAATCGCCTTGAAAAAATTCTTGAAACTCCTTTTGCAAATAGCCTTAAAACGCTACAAGCTCTTAACGAAGAATCTTTTCCTAATCTTTCAATGCAGGCTTCAAACTTATATAGAACAACTTTATTTGAGATACCTCAGCTCCCCACCGAAATAAGCAAGATGTCTTTTTTAAATTCTAATGTTAGCGCAACAGAATATTTTGAAGGTGAAAAAATATCGATTCATGAGATTACGAACAACATTTAATATGTTGAACCCTCAATAAACCCCTGAAATACGCTCGCAGCTTTACCGCTTGCGAGGGCTTCTTGTGCTCGTAAAAACCCCGTCTGTAGGTCAGAAACGCAATCCGCGCAATAAAGACCTGCAGCAGCATTTAATAAAACAATATCGCGTGCAGGGCCAGGTTTATTAGCAAGAACGTGTTGAATGATTGCAAGACTTTCTTGAGAGGTTTTTACGACAAGTGATTCAATGAGTGATGATTTTAAGCCAAAATCCTCGGGTTTAATCGTATATTCACGAAATTGCCCTTTTTTTAATTCGATGACTTGCGTTGGTCCGGCACAACTGATTTCATCCAAGCCCTCTTCACTACGCACCACCATCGCATGTTCACTGCCTAAGGCTTTTAACACTTCAGCGGCTGGTTTTAACCAGCGTGTTTGAGAAACCCCCATTAATTGCCTGCGCACGGATGCTGGATTTAGGAGAGGGCCGAGTAAATTAAATAAAGTGGGTATACCCAATGTTTTTCTTATTTCACGGCTTGACTGAAAGGCAGGATGATGGCGCGGCGCAAAAAGAAAGGCAATATTCCATTTTTCTAGACCTATTTTTATTTTTTCACTCGATTGATCCAAATTAAGGCCCGCAGCAACGAGAACATCTGCACTACCCGAATTGCCGGATGCTGCACGGCTCCCGTGTTTAATCACGCGGCCACCGGCCGCTGCAACCACAAAGGCTGCGGTTGTTGAAACATTAAAGAGATGATGTCGATCTCCGCCTGTTCCAACTACATCAACATCATGTGGCCCAGGTTCATAGTTAAAAGGCTGCATGGATTGCTTTAATATTTTTGCTGCCGTGATTAATTCTTCTGTCGTTTCACCCTTCATGGTGAACGCAACGAGGATCCCAGCAGCTTCAATGGGATCAACCTGGTTTTCAGTAAATTGTTTGATCAGATGAGTCATCTCACTTGAGGTGAGATTCTGTTTTTCGATGAGTTTGTTAAGAAGATTTTTAAACATGATGCGGAATCGGTGGTGTTGATTGGGCTAATTTCTCACGCATCAAAGCGATTGTAGCCTTATAGTCACCTGAATTAAAAATCGCAGAACCCGCCACAAACATATCTGCACCTGCCGTTGCAACATCTTCAATATTATCCGGCGTAATCCCACCATCAACTTCAAGGCGAATGGATTGTCCACTGCTTGCGATCCATTCGCGTGCTTTACGAATTTTCGGCAACATTTGTGGAATAAACGATTGCCCGCCAAAACCAGGGTTGACCGACATGATCAAAATTAAATCCAGCCGTTCAATAACATATTCCAAAATATCTAAGGGTGTTGCAGGATTAAATGATAATCCTGCCTTACAGCCCTGATCGCGAATCAATTGTAATGTCCGATCAAGATGTTCCGTGGCTTCAGGATGAACAGTGATGTAATTTGCACCGGCTTTTGCAAATAAGGGGATCATGGCATCTACAGGTTTAATCATCAAATGAACATCAAAAGGCACTTGAATGCCGTGATCACGCAAGGATTTACAAACAGCAGGTCCGATAGTTAAATTAGGTACGTAGTGATTATCCATCACGTCAATGTGAATCAAATCGGCGCCTGCTTCAATGACAGCTTCGACGTCCTGCCCCAATGCAGCAAAATTAGCCGATAGAATAGAAGGAGCAATGAAATAGTTCATGTTAAATATACTCACAGCGGTTCCCGCTGAACTTTACGCGATGGGGGATTCTTAAGGTTGGAGAGCGCGGCTCCCCCTTAAGTACAAGCAAAAGCTTTGCTTTTGCGCAGTATTCAAACAAGATACTCATCAAGCGTTTTTAAAATATCAGGCGTACCCACATTAAACCAAGCACCTTGATAATGCTCACCTGTCACTTGTTTCATTTCAACAGCTTTCGAAAATAATGCACCGATCTCAAACGGAACATTGGGGCAATCATTAAATAACTGAGGATCTAGAATACCAAAGCCTGCATAGTTCAGTCTATGTTGGAAGTCGTGTGAAAGATAGCTTTGGTTGAGCGAATAGTCGCCATTGGGATGAAACGGCGGGTTATCCACTAAAACTAAGTGAGCCAGCCCAGATAGTTTTTTCGGCAATTGTTCAAGAGGATAATCCGTCCATACATCTGCACTTAAAAGCAGAAATGGTTCATCGCCCAGGAGTGGCAACGCTTTTTGCACGCCTCCACCTGTACCTAATAACTGCTTTTCAACACTGTAATAAAGGCGCAGCCCATAAATACTCTGCCACAGATAATATTGGATTTGATCACCGAGATACCAAAGATTGATCACCACATCTTGAACTCCTGCTTCCGCTAGTCGGATTAAATGATGTTCAATCAAACAATAATCACCTACACGTAAGAGGGGTTTGGGGCAATTATCTGTCAATGCCCCCATGCGTTCACCTCGGCCTGCTGCTAGAATCATTGCTTTCATCTGCGATAAACCTCATAAAATTTAGGAAGAATCACCTGTGTAAAAAGCTGATTAAATTTCTTAAGTTCAGGATAATGCGGCAGAATTTGTTCGATATAATGCAGTGTACGCGGAATATCGTCCAAATAACCGTGATCCTGATCGCGCAATAATTTTCGGACAAAAATAAAAGATGCTTTTAAGTGACGCTGTACACCCATCAAATCAAACCAACGCATGAATTGCGAAGCAGTAATCCCAGCTGGCATGATATTTGCAGCTTGTGCCTGTGCAAAGTAGTTTAACGCCCATGTATTAACGCGTTCCAGTGGCCAATCAATGTAGCAATCACGTAATAAAGACACAACATCATAACTGATAGGTCCCCAAACCGCATCTTGAAAATCAAGAATACCCACCTTATCACCTAAAACCATTAAATTTCTTGAGTGATAATCGCGGTGAACGCAAACCTGTGGTTGTTCTTCAGCCGATGCCAGTAAAACATCAAATGCCGATCGTAAGGTATGAGATTCTTTTTGAGTCAGACGCAAGCTTAAGTAACGATCAAGAAACCATTCAGAAAAAAGATCTAATTCTTGCCCAATCATCCGTCGATCAAAAGTCGGCAACCCCCAACCGGGAATGCCTGAACAGGTTTGTAAGGTGAGAAGGGCGTTGAGAGCATTGCTATAAAGTTGATCAGCCGTTTCTACGGTGAGCTTTTTGAGGTAGAGTTCATCACCCAGATCGCTGAGCAAAAGGAAGCCCTGGGAAAGATTTTCCTGAAGAATATCAGGGACGTGTAGATCCAGTTTTCTCAAAGCTCTTGCAATAGTTACAAAGGGGTAGCTATCTTCACATTCTGGCGGCGCATCCATAGCAATGGCGGTATGATCGCTGAACTGAATACGAAAGTAGCGCCTAAAACTCGCATCACCCTGCAAGGCGTTCGTTGTAAAGGGAGTACCCGGATATATTTCGGCAATCCATTGGTTTAATTCGTTTTGTCGTGTATCCACGTTGTGCTCCAAAAATGTAAAAACAGATGTGGGGTTTACAAGCTGCATCCATTTATGAGACTTTAACAAGTTTTTTGAGTTTCGAACATGATTTGTCAGCATGTCATTTAAGAATTTCACACATATTAGCAGAAACAAGCGCCTGAAACGAGCATGGGGGGGCTTCTTATGCCTTTTTTTAGTGATTCTACCTACTTTTGCTCAAACGAATACTCCCCAAAAAACAATAGCTCAGCCTCCTATCTTACCCATTCCACTCGAAAATATATCCAAGACTTCGTTAGAAAATCTACTCGGTTGGACGCCGCATTCAACTTCAGCAGATTGCGATCTCTGCCAAGGTACTTACCATGTGGCCCCTCTAAAACAAATGACTGGGGAAAAAGGCAGCACTCAAATTTGGTCTAAAGACGCGACCCTATCACCTAATGGTGTTTCTATCTTAGGCGGCCAAGTCATCATCAGCCAAATGGGTCAAGAATTACGAAGTAATTTGGCTTATTTTTATCCTAATCCTAATCCCACAGGTGGGCAGTACCGTCTCGATCATGTGGATTTGGTTGGCCAGGTTTTGCTCAGACAAGATCAACAAATTTTGATGGGCAATAGTGGCAATTTTAATTTGATTAATCAAACGGGCACGGTGCTTGATGCAACTTATATGATGAAAATCAATACACCCGATCCTACTCTGCTTGCCCCTCCTCCAAATCTACCCACTCTCGTCAATGGAAAAGTCGTTTGGCCACCCTTGGTCGGTTGGGGGCAGGCTGATTCAGTCAAACAAACGAAGCCGGACTTTTATGAGATGAGAAATGCCACATATACGACTTGTCGCCCTGATGACCCAAGCTGGTTGATTCAAGCCTCCACTATTGATCTGAACAAATTAACCGGCCGTGGCGATGCCTGGAATAGCGTTTTTTATTTTGATAATGTGCCCGTTTTTTATTTTCCTTATATGAACTTTCCAATCGATAAACGTCGAAAAACAGGTTTTCTTTATCCCACCGGCGGTTATTCTACTGATAATGGTGCTGAATTAGATATCCCCATTTATTTTAATTTATTACCGAATTATGATGTGGTTGTAACACCTGAGATCATGAGCAAGCGCGGCGTACTGACCAATGCGCAATTTCGTTATTTAACAGGCGATTCGCAAGGAACGCTGGATCTTGGTTTAATTCCTTATGATCGAGAATTTGCTTCGTTTCGGGCCTCAACACCCTCTGAATTTGCCGGCAGTAATGATCCAACCATTAATTCTCGCTTAAATGATTTAGAAAAAGATTCTAATACGCGAGGCATGATTGAATGGAAGGATAACACGACGTTTGATTCTAATTGGTCGGGTACCGCGAATTTCAATTGGGTCAGTGATGATTATTATTTAAATGATTTTGGCAGCAGTTTAGTCCAAACGGTCACGAATCAACTCTTACAACAAGCAACCCTAAATTACAGCAATGAGCATTGGGATTTTCTGGGCAATGTTGAAAATTATCAAACGCTGCATCCTGTTAATCAATCAACCGTTCTTAATTCTTATGCGGAATTGCCTCAATTTTTGCTCAATGGCGATTATCCTGATCTTCCTTTTGGATTAGATGCTGGATTAACAACTGAATATGTGGATTTTGTGCGTCAAAAAAATCCGGGAGAAATAGATACTCCAGCAGAAGGTTCACGATTCAATGTACAACCCAGCTTAAGCCTTCCTCTGACTTGGGGGCTCTCTGGTTATTTAACACCAAAATTACAATTACAAGCGACACAATATGCCTTGTATAGCGCTGGTGTTGCTAACCAATTTCAACCCGTCAGCGTGAATAATCCGAGTTTCACGAATACAGCCCCTACACGGGTCTTGCCCATTTTCGATGTTGATGGTGGTTTGTTTTTCGATAGACAAACCCATTTATTTGGTAAAAATTATACAGAAACGTTGGAGCCTCGGATTTTTTACCTTTATGTGCCTTACGAGAACCAAGATGCAATTCCCTTATTTGATACATCATTGCCTGCGTTTGATTTTAACCAGCTCTTTCAAACAAATCGATTTTCAGGGACTGATCGCCAGGGCGATGCCAATCAGATTTCTTTAGCATTGACAACACGCTTCTTGGATCACGCGTCCGGCGAGGAAAAAGGTTCGGCGAGCATCGGACAAATCATCTACTTTGAAGATCGTCGCGTCACCCTGTGCCGGACACCCAGTTGCAGCGACCCCGCCTATATTATTGGGCAGACCTCCACAACCTCACTCACTTCCCCCTTGGCAGGTCAATTGAGTTACAATATTGCACAACATTGGAATACAACGGCGAATGTGGCTTGGGAACCCAACGGTTCACAAACCGAAACAGCGAATCTGGCGCTTAGTTACCGACGTGACAGCCAACATGTCTTAAATTTAGGCTACAGTTTTTTACGCAATGGCGATATTATTTTGTCGGCACCCAATGGCGTCTTAACGCCCACCACAACCTCGGGCAGCCAAAGTAATGATTTCAGCCAACCTTATGTATCTTTTGCCTGGCCAATCACTGACCGAATCAGCGCAATTGGGTATTTTGATTACGATGTTGCCCGTCAATATGCCCAACAATACTTTGCCGGATTAGAGTATAATAGCTGCTGTTACGCGGTGCGTGCTGTGGCCAGCCGACAATTCCAAAATTTGGATCAGAATAACGCACCGGTGATGAATAATGAATTTTATGTTCAATTTTTGCTCAAAGGCTTGGGTAGCGTGGGGAATGCAAACCCTCAAGGGTTGACGGGAACAATCGCCGGTTATCGTGATCCATTTGCCAATAATTTCTTTTAAGAGGTTCTCCTAAAAAATGCGTTTTCAATTTATTGTATTTGTTTTTTTAATTATTTTCGCACTCCCCTCGTTTGCGAATTCAACATCGATCGTGCCTCTCGATCGCGTGGTCGCCATCGTCAATGATGAAGTGATCACACAAAGTGATCTTGATGAGCAAATGTCCTTGGTGACACACCAATTGGAACATGATCACAGCGCCATTCCCGCGCACAGTAAATTGGAAGAACAGGTGCTCAATCGCATGATCGATCAGGCACTTGAATTGCAACAGGCTAAACAGGTCGGAATCACCGTTGATTCTGCAAGCCTCAATGCCGCCGTTGAGAAAGTTGCCAAACAAAATAATTTGAATTTAGATCAGTTTAGAGCAGCTCTCAAACAACAAGGCTTAAATTATGATCAATTTCGCGAACAGATCCGTAAACAAATGATCATTAATAAATTAGAACAAGAACAAGTCGCTTCAAACATTATTATCACACAGCAAGAAGTTAATAATGCCTTGAAAACTAAAACCAATGAAAAAATCAAACAGTTCCATTTAGCCAGTATTTTTATTGCATTACCACAACCACCTTCACCCGAAGAATTGAGTGCCGCAGAGCAAAAAATCAATGGGATCATGTCTGAACTAAAAAGTGGAGCCAGCTTTGATCAATTAGCGATGGTTGAATCGAATGCACCGAATGCACTAAAAGGCGGTGACATGGGTTGGTCGGAACCCGCGCAATTGCCTGAAGGCCTTGCAAATAAATTAAATACTCTCAAAGCGGGCGCATTACTGGGACCACTTCGTACAAGCAATGGTTATTTGGTTTTAAAATTAGTAGGCGTGCGTGAGGCGGATAATCGTCAAATAATGACCCAGACAGAAGCTCGGCATATTCTATTAAAAACAAATGCTTTATTTTCTGATGTTGATGCCAAAGCTGAATTATTAAAATTACGCAAAGAAATTGAAAATGGTGCCAGCTTTGCAACACTTGCTAAAAAATATTCACAAGATCCTGGTAGTGCGCTTAAAGGTGGTGATCTCGGTTGGGTGGATCCTGGCGACTTAGTTCCTCCTTTTGAAAATGCAATGAATGATTTAAAACCTGGACAATTAAGCCAGCCCGTTCAAACACAGTATGGTTGGCATTTAATTCAAGTGATGGCCCGTCGGCAAAAAGATGTGACGGCACAGGCACAAGAAAATCAGGTTAGAAATGCCATCTTCCAACGTAAATTCCAAGAGGCTTTACAGAATTGGACAAGCCAAATGCGCGCCATGGCTTATGTGAAGATTTTATTGCATCCTGCGGCAAAAACGCCAGCGGCGACGGCAGCCACAGCGGTAGCAAAAACACCAGTGACGAAGACAAGTGATAAAAAACCAGCAACACCGGCCCCGTAAACGTTTTGGCCAACACTTTCTTCATGATCAGCACGTGATTTCAGAAATTGTTGCAGCCATTGCGCCAAGGCGCGACGACCTCATGTTGGAAATCGGCCCAGGTTTAGGCGCACTGACGTGTGCCTTATTACCGCACCTTGATCACTTACATGCCGTTGAATTAGATCGCGATCTGATTGCAAAGCTTGAACAGATCGGCCATTCCCTCGGCAAATTGACGATCTATCATGCCGACGCACTCTCATTTTCATTATCGACCCTCACAACATTACCTAAGACCCTTCGAATTGTCGGCAATTTACCTTATAACATTTCAACACCGCTTATTTTTCATTGTTTGCAAGAAGTCGACTTAATTCAAGATATGAATTTTATGTTACAAAAAGAAGTGGTCGATCGCTTAGCAGCTAACCCCAGTGATTCAAGTTATGGTCGTTTATCTGTGATGGTACAATATCATTGTACTGTAGATTCTTTATTTGATGTTGGTCCTGAAGCTTTTTCACCTCCTCCTCGCGTAAATTCCGCGATCGTTCGTCTCGTTCCCCATGTAACACTTCCCGCCATTGCCAAAGACCTCGATGTTTTATCTCGCTTGGTGGCTGCCGCCTTTGGTCAACGCCGGAAAACTTTGCATAATAGTTTGAAAGCCTGGAATTTAGATTGGGACCGCTTGGAGGTTAATCCACAGAATCGCGCTGAAAATTTGACAGTGGCTGATTTTGTTCGGTTGGCAAATAGTGTGAAAATAGACTAAATTGAGTTTGTTGGGTTACGCGAGTACGTTATAACATTTATCCTATTTATCGAGTACAAGGAAAGCTACACCAATACGTGTTGTGGTATTGGTGTAGCTTTCCTTGTACTCGATAAATAGGATAAATGTTATAACTCAACCTACATGTTCAGAAGGAGCGCTCATGACTGTTTTCTACTCTCTGAAAAATGATGATAAAGAACTCGTAATCAAGGTTCATGGCCGCTTTGATTTTGCCTTACAAAAAGAATTTCATGATAGCTATGACGACCTTGAGCCACAACCACAACATTGCACCGTCGATCTTGAACACACAACCCACTTGGATAGTTCTGCCCTTGGAACGTTACTTGTCCTTCGTGAAAAGCTAGGCAAAAAAGTCCCTATCAAGATCATTAACAGCCGCCCTGAAATTGAGCGGGTGTTAAAAGCGGCTGGGTTTGAGAAGTTGTTTGAGTTGAATTATCGAGAATGACCCGAGGAAAAAAAACCACTCAACACATTCGCCACACAACATGTAATTTTTCTTGCCGTGGGCAAGTGTAAAAATTCATTCGGACCATGCGCATTTGAGTGCGGTCCTAAAACACCTGTCACCATAAATTGTGCTTGCGGAAATTCATCTTTTAAAATATTCATAAAAGGAATCGCACCGCCCTCGCCCCAATAAGCTGCTGGGCGATCATCAAAATACGTGCGCGATACTTGATTAAATAATGCTTCTAAATCGCGGCTAATCTCGCCGATCTGCCAACCTGTTTTTGCTTCCGTAATTTCAAATGAGACTTTTGCACCATAGGGCGGCTCATTTTCTAAGGCTTTTTTCAGTGCCTCTGCAGCACCTTGTGCATCACAATTTGGAGGCAAGCGCAACGATAATTTCAACGATGTACTCGGCCGTAATACATTCCCTGCATTTGCAGAAGACGGCAATCCTTCCGCGCCCACCACACTCAAGGCCGGTCTCCAGGTACGATTTAATAATTGTTCAATGGGATCATGTGTTGTCGGTTGTGTGGCTGGCATAAAGGGATAATCTTGTGCGGGTGATCCTAAAATAAGGGCAGCTTCTTTTGTTTTTTCAAGATCCCAAGCTGGAATCGGTGCATGTGTTTCTTTAATTTTCAACTCACCTGTGTCTTCATCTTCAATACGGCTGAGCAATTGTCGGATGATCCGAAAACTTGAGGGCACAACACCGCTCGCATAACCTGAATGCACTCCTTCCGTTAAAACATCCACACGTAACTCACCACCTGCCAGACCGCGCAAAGAAGTGGTCACCCAAAGTTGATCGTAATTGCCACAGCCGGCATCTAAACAAATCACGAGTGCAGGCTTACCCATGCGATCTTTGAGTACTTGCATATGAGCTTGAAGATCGGGGCTGCCACTTTCTTCAGAAGCTTCAATCAAAATCACACACCGATCATGGGAAATATTCTGTGCTTGTAACGCTTGGATTGCTGTCAATGCTGCAAAAATTGCGTAACCATCGTCCGCTGCACCGCGCCCATATAATTTCTGATCTTTAATGACGGGATCCCAGGGGCCATGTGTGGGATCCCATCCCGCCATTTCGGGTTGTTTGTCGAGATGGCCATAAAGCAAAACCGTTCGCTCAGAATTCCCTGCTACTTCAATGCAAATCAGCGGGGTTCGGCCCGGCAAGCGCTGCACCTCGATACGCATATTCGCAATAGGCTGTGTTTTGGCCCAATTGACCAACAATTCAACTGCACGATCCATGTGGCCATGTTCTTGCCATTTTGGATCAAAATGCGGTGATTTGTTGGGAATTCGAATGTATTGTTCGAGCGTGGGAAGGAGATTACCCCAGGCATGATCGATGTGTGAATATAGTTTTTGCGGGTTTAACGTCATGCGATCACTCCTGAACTTCATAAAACTTAGTAAAAAGATGATATGACGGAACAAACTTTGATACAATGTTCTTTTTACGCGCCCGTAGCTCAGTTGGATAGAGTGTTGGCCTCCGAAGCCAAAGGTCAGAGGTTCGACTCCTCTCGGGCGCGCCATTCCTTGTTCAGGGGTGAATCGTGAAAACCCTTATTATTGCAACACGTCAAAGCCCCCTTGCTCTCGCGCAAGCTCATTTTGTAAAAACACAGCTTGAACGCCACCCTCACCTAACCGTCAACCTCCTCCCGATGACAACCGATGGTGACCGTTTTTTATCAAAACCCCTTTACAACCTTGGCGGTAAGGGTCTTTTCGTTAAAGAACTCGAACAGGCCTTACTCGACGGCCGTGCTGATTTAGCCGTACATTCCTTGAAGGATATGCCCGCACAATTACCAAGCGGACTCCAATTAGCCACTTACTGCGAGCGCGAAGATCCGCGTGATGTTTTTGTTTCCCGCGATTATGCTCAATTTCATGATCTACCCCAAGGAGCGCGCATTGGAACATCCAGTTTGCGTCGCCAAGCTCAATTGAGTGCTCTGCGACCTGATTTAACTTTTATTCCAATCAGAGGTAATGTGGGAACACGGCTTGAAAAATTGGATCATGGAGAATGTGCTGGCTTAATTTTAGCATCGGCGGGTTTAAAACGATTAGGATTGGTTGATCAAATTCAGCATTATTTCGCTTTAAACGATTGCCTTCCTGCAATCGGTCAAGGCACATTAGCCCTCGAATGTCGCCATAATGATCATTCAACACACGATCTCCTTGCCATATTGAATCACCCTGAAACGGCGATCTGTGCGCGTGCTGAACGTGCCTTGAATGCTCATCTCAATGGCGGCTGCCGATCACCGATGGCCGGTTATGCCCGCTTAGATGGCGATCGTTTAATCTTAAGTGCTCTGGTGGGATCGCCAGATGGCCAAATCATCATACGTGCAATTTTAGAAGGATCAGCTGGAAAACCAGAAGATCTCGGCATAGATGTTGCACAGATGTTGCTAGTACGTGGAGCAGGTCAATTTTTAAATGAATAAATCATTAAACGGTTTGGGGATAGCACTCACTCGCCCCTATCATCAAACTCAATCCCTGCGCGAATCCATCGAACAAATCGGCGGCTCTGTTTTTTTATTTCCCCTGTTGGATATTCTTCCGCAAAATGATCCATCGCTTGCTGAAATTTTTAAACAGGTGTCGTCAATGAGTGCGATTATTTTTTCAAGCCCAAATGCTGTTTCTCATAGCATGCGTTTTTTTCAAACCCGGCCAAATTGCAGCATATTCGCAATCGGTTCAGGTACACAAACGGCATTAAATAACGCTGGATTTTCCAAGATCATTCGTCCCAAATCTTTCAACAGTGAAGGCGTGTTGGATTTACCTGAATTAGCAGAGGTGAACAATAAAAATATTTTACTGATTCGTGGTATCGGTGGGCGAACATTGCTGGCTGAAACTCTTCGTAAACGAGGAGCTTGTGTTTATGAAGCTGCGGTTTATGAACGTAGGGCGATTGATCCTGGCATTGAGCAATTACGTCATCATCTTGAAGTGAAACGAATTCAAATCATTGCTTGTACGAGTGAGGAAGCTCTGGAGCATTTAGTAACATTAGCAAAATTACACGGCGCTTGGGTACTATTGAAACACGTTTTTTTACTTGTCAGTAGTGAACGGCTGGCAGAAGTTGCTCGCCGCAACGGATTAAACCGACTCATTATGGCGAAGGATGCGAGTGATGCCAGTATTTTGGATGCTCTTATTCATCATCATCGACAAGGACGGGATCAAACATCGTCGCTTTCTTGACCTTCGTATTACGACGAAGAAACCTCACATGCTGTTCATTAGGAGATTCCATCAAACGATCCTGATTAATTTGGCGATCAAAACGTCGTAAATCATCCATTTCACGCGCAATCCGGCTTTCTTCTGATTCATCATAAAGTAAACAGGTCTCTGCCGTTGCACGGCGCTGTTTTGAGAGGGATTTAACTGTCAGTTCTCGAACGAAAGCCCCATCGATTTGGATGACATCACCGATGACTAAGGGCCTGGTTGCTCGAACATGAGAACCATTGACGCGAACTTTTCCAGAATTGATTGCATTAAGTGCAAGTGCGCGGGTTTTGTAGATACGAGCAGCCCACAGCCATTTGTCGAGCCGAATATCGACGCCGCTACCTTCTTTTACATCGTCTAAAATAGGCTTGGGTACTTCGAATGTGTATAGTTCTGTCATGTCCATTCCTTTGAGCCAGTAAACCCTATACTTAGGGATAGGTTCTATTATAACATAGGGTTGGATAAAATACTACCCCCGCCAAGTGGGAGGTAGTTAACGGACTGGCTCAAGAGGTGGTAGATTCTTAGGCCACACGTGGTACAAGAGGAACCCTGTGCTCTTGAGGCACAAGAGATGATGCGGCACTAAATAATGTAGACGCATTAGCTATGATATTCGCTGAAGAAGGCTTAACGTGGAGCCCCTCTTTAATCAACTTCGCGCCTCGATCTACGCCAAAAATTCCAATTCCAATAGAAACTAAAGGCAAACTAAACACAACTAAAGCAGCCCCAGCAAGCACTTTCAAAATACTTTTAGCAATATTTTTCGTTTCTAATGCGCGAGGACTGTCTTTGTATTTTTCTTGATAGATTGCTGCATCAGCATAATTGCCTGAACACAATGTTTTAGTATCACATAGCTCATAGAGAATTTGTTTTTTTTGCGCGAAGGTTGCATTTTTTTGATCTTTACCGCAAGAATCAGAAAAAGAATAAACCTGCTTAGCTACGGAGCCATCAGCATTTGGATATAAATTTTTAAGATTTTTTCTTTCTTGATCTATCAGATTCTCCAACTTTTCCTCAACAAGAATTTCTATTTTTGAAAAAAGATCTGCTCGTTGTGGAAATTCTTCTTTTAAAAGACCAAGTTTTTCAACAAAAAGATCCAGCTTTCTTTCTTTTTCTGGTGAGATTTTAGACGATGTCGTAATGCTTTCAAAAATTGCTTCGAGCTCAAATATAAGTTTTTGTGATAAATCCCGTTGCCCCTCAAAATGGGGCGTATTCTTCAAAGCTTCTTCTATATATTTTTTAGCTTCTTGGAAATCAGAATCAAACGAAGCATCATCTGGTTTAAAAGAAGGATCCATCATTTCAGAAACAACGTTGTTTAACAAGTGATCGTGTATATCAAGATATTTATGTTTATCCTGCAATTGGTTATTTTTGACGATCTCTAACGGTAGATATTGATCGGAACAACCAACGTTAGCGGGTACTATATAACCATTCTCGATATTAAGATCAAATAATGACTTAGGATCGGCAATGATAATTCTTTTTCCATCTGCGCTGAAAAATAAGTTTGACAATTTTAAATCAGGAAAAGCAATATTATTGGCATGAAGGAAATTAATGAGCTCAAGAATTTTAGGAAGCCATTTTTTTGTTTCTTCCTCACGCTGAGCAGGAGCTAGTTTATCAAAATAATCCTTTACATTCCCATGTGGCAATACCTCTGCAATCATGTAGCTCGCAAGTTCAGGATGATTCTTTACGGGAACAACAGAACAATCAACAATATAATTTTCATGACCATCAATTGCTTGTAATTTATGAATTGCATAAGTAGCTTCTTTTGATACAATCCCGCGAACAATATTTTGTTTGCCATCTTTTTCACTAATAAGAAAAACACCTTCTCTTGTCTTTCGATTGTTAGTCTTTAATTCAACCTTGTTTTTACGAAAAAACTGATCAATTTTTTCTTTTTCTTTATGATCAATCGCACCACTAAACGCTTCTAAACTTGCGATATCAGAAACCTCTTTTTCCGCAATGCTATTATAAATTGCATAGGATGAAAACTCATCTCCTTCATTTGTGAGAATCTTAGCAAAATCTTTAGCTGTTTTCGTTATTGTAAATGGCATGTTTTGCTCCTAGAGCTTGTTATCATGGTTCTATTTTACCTACCAAAGGTTAAGGCCACCTTAAACCCACAAAACATTTAAATTTCAGACATAGATCAAGCACTCAAGCCAAAAAGGGGACCTTTCGATAGGTTGCAAGCCCTAAGCTATGCTATAATCGCGGCTTATGACCTCAGGAGACCATTATGCTGCAAGGGCTACTTCACCTTTCCTTACTACAGGAAATCATTGTTTTTCTTATCGCAACCCATATCACAACCGTCGGTGTGTCTGTCTACCTGCACCGTTGCCAAGCCCATCGTGCTCTGGACATGAATCCTGTCCTCGCCCACTTTTTCAGACTTTATCTCTGGTTAACCACAGGGGTTTCGACCCGAGCTTGGGTGGCTATTCATCGCAAACATCATGCCACCTGCGAAACCATTGAAGATCCACATAGCCCTCAGATCCTAGGGCTTCGCAAAGTACTCCTTGAAGGCGCGGAGCTTTATCGTAAAGAAGCTAAAAATTCGGAAACCATGGAACGTTTCTCAAAAGGAACGCCAAACGATTGGTTGGAAAATAAGGTTTATGGCGGAGCCCTTGGGGTTAGCATCATGGCGGTGATTGACCTACTGCTGTTTGGTGTCCACGGCATCACCTTCTGGGCCTTGCAAATGATGTGGATCCCCTTCTGGGCGGCAGGTGTCGTCAACGGGGTCGGCCATTATCTGGGCTATCGTAACTTTGAAATCAAGGACGCATCTCGGAATATCTCGCCGTGGGGGATCCTCATGGCGGGTGAAGAATTGCATAACAATCACCATACTTTCCCTAATTCGGCAAAATTGTCAGTCAAACGTTGGGAGTTTGACATTAGCTGGCTCTATATTCGAATTCTGAGTGCGCTGCACCTGGTGAAAGTAAACCGCACAGCGCCTGTGCCCTTCTTGATGTCACAACCCAAGGCAGAGATCGATGTGCAAACTATTCAAGCCATTGTGCAATGCCGCTATGACTTGCTATCCCGTTATGCTCGCGAAGTCTTGAAACCTGTTTTGCGCTCAGAATGGCGAAAAGGTTTAAGCCGCGATGGACGTTTGTTTAAACAATGTCGCGCTATTTTATTGGGCGCACCGGATATGGCACTGGATCAAACCAGCCAATCTAAGCTTGAGAGTTTACTCAAAAGCAGCCGGAGCCTGGAAAAAGCCTATCAAATGCGCGCCAAGCTGTTAGCGCTTTGGGAAAACCATTCCGCCTCACCGCGAGAATTGGTGGATGCCCTGCGCGAATGGTGTAAACAAGCCGAGACCTCTGGCATTGAAACCCTGGCTCGTTTTGCAGAGGTTTTGAAACGTTATAATGCGAAGGTGTTGGGTTAGCGTACTCGCGTAACCCAACATTTCCTTTTTTTGCATAAGCCAACATCATGCTTTTAATCGCTGTCATTCTGATGGATCTTTTAGCAGGCATGGAGTTTGATCTCTTCGTGCCCAGTTTTCCCGTGCTACAAAGTCAATTTCATCTCTCACCCTTTTTAGTTGAAGCTTTATTGTCAGTCAATTTTGTAGGCTATGTCTTAAGTCTATTTTTTGTTGGGGGATTGGCCGATCGATATGGCCGCAAGCCAATCATTTTACTCGGCCTTGGCCTATTTACTCTGGGCAGTATCCTTTGTGTATGGGCACAATCTTATTCCTTTCTTTTTATCGGGCGTTTTTTCCAAGGTATCGGTGTAGCTGCTCCAGCTATTCTCAGCTTTTTAATCATTGCAGATACTTATCCGCTTAAAAAACAACAATCCTTCATGGCCATGCTCAATGGGGTCATGAATATTTCGGTCGGTTTTGCGCCCGTAGTCGGAAGTTATATCACCTTGTATTTCCATTGGCAGGGTAATTTTATAGCTCTCTTACTTTTAGGGCTGCTCGCGTTAATTGCCGTCGTATTTTTTATTCCGTTTTACCCATTAGCTGAGAAAAAAGAAACGCTCTCGCTGCACGGATACATTCCACTCTTCCAATCAAAACCTGTGATACTTTTAATTGCGCATATTGTTTTTATGTGCATTCCTTATTGGATTTTTGTGGGCATGTCTCCTTTGTTATACATGAAAAGTTTAAGCGTGAGTCTTTCCCATTTTGGTTATTATCAGGGGATATTGGCTTTAGTGTTTGCATTGGGTAGCCTTGTCTTTGGATTGGTGATTCATCGGTATAACCAGAAAAAAATGCTTTATCTTTGCAGTCAAATCTTTATCATTAGTTTGATCACTACCGCATTCGCCACTTTTACGAATAGTCATAATGCGCTGCTGATTAGATCG
>JAKBBU010000024.1 GCA_021808365.1 Pseudomonadota bacterium | reverse complement strand
GCTAAGCGAAAAGCACGAGGATATAAATTTAAACACTTCAGAACCATTGTATATTTGATCACGGGTGGGCTCGATTTTAGCAAGCTTAATCCAGCCTGTTTACCCACTTGAAATTTACAAGAACCCTTTTTTGATTGCTCACCCGCTACTTACAAATGGAGAAATGCGAACCAATCAAAATCCAAATTATGAAACATCTTTTTCTTCGATCGATTTTTTTTATGGCGTTATCGCTTATGCCAAATTAGTGTTTTACATTATTGACAAAAAATATGAACAGGAAAAAAAATGCTCGGAAACAGAAGAAATTAACACTTTTAAAGAACACGCCGTTAAATTACTCAATAATCTACAAAAAGGTGAAAAAACTAATTTTCCTTTACCATTTAGTGAATTATTCGAACTCTATAATTGCCTTAACATAGGTATTCTTTCTAAATATCCTAATCGAACACTCAAAATAGGCGGCTCGAGTCGGGTATGGGAAATTTTAGAACAGCAGCAGTTAGGCGTTGAGGCTGAATATACCCGCTTAACCTACACTTTTTAATTTTTTAACTGAAAAGAATATACAGGCATATTCGAGCAAGTATTCTTTCAGGTTTTGTTAATGAGAACCCTCAAATTGGCGATAGTGCTCAATGGATATCAGCTCAACAAAAACCATTCCAACCTTAAACACAAATAAGGCGTAGGTTGGGTTAGCACAGCTTTCAGGGTAACCGTTCAGGCCGGACGTTACAACCGAAGGCTGAGCGTAACCCAACCTTTTTTGATTGTTTCGGTGATATGATTAGAGAAAAGATTCACTAAGAGAATGGTGCCCGGGGCCGGAATCGAACCGGCACGGGAGTTAAGTCCCGAGGGATTTTAAGTCCCTTGCGTCTACCTATTTCGCCACCCGGGCTCGCGCTGGAGGCTGAGGCCGGAATCGAACCGGCGTACACGGCTTTGCAGGCCGCTGCATGACCACTCTGCCACCCAGCCGAAACTTTATACTAACAAAACTGGAGCGGGAAACGAGACTCGAACTCGCGACCCCAACCTTGGCAAGGTTGTGCTCTACCAACTGAGCTATTCCCGCATTGGAGGGCACTATTCTAACGAAGATAATAGGATTGTCAAGGGCATAGTTTCACTTCCACGGGCACAGCCCAATGGCGCTCATCGGCAAAAGCTTGGCATTTCACCGCGTCCTTCTCGGTCATCAATACAGTTCCGTTCCAATCAATATCTGCTTTTGAGAATTGGTGATGGTCGGGAAAGGCATGCTCAATAACCTCTAATCCTGTTGCCCGCAGCGCATTAAAGAAACGTCCTGGATCGCCGATCCCTGCCACAGCATGCACAGAAGAAAACGTCTTAAGCGGCTGTTTTTTTTCTAGATCAACTAAGCTATATGCTAAACCCTGCTTTAATGTGAATGGATAAATTTTATGATTTAACGCAGAAGGTAAAAGATGAGAACCTCGAACTAAGATAAAATCCACATCGTTTAATCGCGAAATAGGTTCACGTAAAGGTCCTGCCGGTAAACAGGCTTCATTAAAGCGTTCACCGTCAACGACTGCAATCTCAATGTCACGCCCAAGCGCATAATGCTGTAAACCATCATCCGAAAGAATGATATCGCAATCATAGTTTTCTAAAAGCATTTTAACGGCATTAATGCGGTTTGGATCAACGACAATGGGGCAATTCGCTTTTTTGGCTAACAAAACAGGCTCATCGCCAACTTGTGCTGGATCAGAATGAATATTCACCTGCATTGGAAAAGGACCTTGACCTCGATAACCGCGACTTACAATTCCAGGCCGAAATCCCTGTGTTTTCAACCACTGCGCTAATGCAATGACCACAGGCGTTTTTCCTGTTCCACCGACGCTTAAATTTCCAACGATGATGACTGGAATAGGTGGTTTAAATGAAGAAAAAATATGATGCCGATAAAGCGCTCGTCGTGCTGCGATTACAGCTCGATAAATACCTGAACAGGGTTGTAAGATGTAACGTAACTTTTTATTTTCACCGTACCAACATGAGGTGATTGTTTTTGAAAAAAAAGTATTTAATCGATCCATCATTTTACTCATTAAGGAAAGAAATCCCTTTTAATAAGACGGGATCCCCGCCTCTGCGGGGATGACGGTCCTGTGGTAACCGGAATAATCTCGAAAATGGCAAGTTTTTAGCGTGATTACTCTGTAACATCCTCAACTCAACTCAACCTCTTCTTCAAGACCTACCGGTGAAAACTGCATGCGATGTAATTTTGTATAAATCCCATTTTTCTTCAATAAAGTTTGATGATTACCCATCTCGACGATTTTTCCCTGATCCATCACAATAATCCGATCTACTTTTTCGATCGTTGAGAGACGATGCGCAATGATCAAGGTTGTACGATCCCGCATGACTTCATCCAGTGCTGCTTGAATATAGCGTTCAGACTCTGTATCCAGAGCAGAAGTTGCTTCATCTAAAATTAAAATAGGTGCATTCTTCAAAATCGCTCGGGCGATCGCCAAACGCTGCCGCTGCCCACCCGATAACATCAAACCATCTTCACCGACACGCGTTTCCAAGCCCTGCGGCAAATGCTTGATAAATTCCATTGCATGCGCGGCAACAGCGGCTTTTTCAATCTCTTCGAGCGTGGCATTGCCCAATCGACCATAGGCAATATTATGTGCGATGGTATCATTAAACAGTGTTACATGTTGTGACACTACAGCAATTTGATCACGCAGATCCGTTAAACGAAGATCATAAATGCTAACACCATCAATACGGATATCACCATCTTGCGCATCATAAAATCGCGTGAGCAAGCTCACCAAGGATGATTTTCCTGCACCTGAACGGCCGACCAAGGCAATTGATTCACCCGCATTGACCGTAAAATTTAAATCATGCAGAACGGGTCGCTCACTGTTGCGATAACCAAACCGCACATGATCAAATGAAATTTCCCCACGCGCGCGTTCCATTCGCTGCGTACCTGTATCTTGTTCTTCCTCTTGATCCAATAATCCAAAAATGGCTTGCGCCCCTGCAAGCCCCTGTTGAATCGTTGCGTTGATTCGTGTCAATACTTTTAAGGGGCTCAATAAGGACAATAATGCTGCAAACATCGCCGCAAACCCGCCAGCCGTCACGTTCATGTTCATAACCGTCGACGTCGCTAAAAATAAGATCGCAGCCATTGCACAAGCCCCAATTAATTGCACCATGGGTGTATTTAGCCCTTGTGTGATCACGACTTTCATTTCACGCTGCCTAGTCTGGCGTGTCACCGCCTCAAATTTTTTGATTTCATAATCTTGTGCACCAAAGGTTTTTACCACCTTGTAACCTTCAATCACTTCTTCGGCAATATGGGTGATTTCACCCATCATATCTTGAATTTTAACATTACCTCCGCGTTGGCGTCGATTGGTTGAGCGCATCACGAAAATAAAGACAGGCCCTGCAAGCAAAACGATCATTGTCAATTGCCAGCTGATCGTAAACATCACGACGAGCAATCCAATGATTAAAAATATATTTTGAACCATCATGACAACGGCATTCGTCGAAGCATCTGACACTTGCGCTGTATTATAAATGATTGAAGAAAGCAAGGAACCCGAGGTTGTGCCATCGTAATAACTGGCCGACAATTTCAAAATCTTTTTAAAAATTTGCTGACGCAATGTCATCACCACACTTTTGCCAATATAGGACATGAAGTAATTCGAGAAAAAATTTGCAATACCGCGAACAACAAAAATCCCAACAAACACAATGGGGATCCAACGAATATAGAGCATGTTTTTATCGATAAAGCCCTTATCTAAAATAGGCTTGATCAAATAGGTGATGCTGGCCGATAATCCACTGTAGATGATCGTGCAGATGATTGCGGCGATAAACATGATCCAATAAGGTTTGGCATAGTGTAATAAACGACCATAGAGACGGAAACCATTGTGTTTTTTATCTAACATTGAGGATCACTTTGTTACTTCTGGGGTTGGCATTCTAACAAACTTTCTTACCACCTGTCTGCTCAGTTTGATCTGACCAAAAATTAGCCTTATCTTGTCGCCAACAGTCCGGCGCGCTTATGTCGCCTAACTCGCTGAGTTTGAAAGTAATCGCTCCCGTATACGCCGTGTTATAGGCTGACGTTCCCAGGGCTTCATAGCGCCTTATGACCAACTGGCTGGGGAAACGATAGCGATTTCGGTACCCTGTAGGGTAAACCACCACGCTCGGATGCACCGCCTCGATGAAGGACTTTGAAGAAGAAGTTCGGCTGCCATGGTGGGGTGCGACCAAAATTTGGGCGGATAATAATTCTTTTTCATGAGTCACTAAAAAATCTTCAGCGGGTTTTTCGATATCCCCGGGCAATAAAGCACTGTTTGATCGTGTGCTAATTTTAAGCACACAGGAATTATTATTCCGCGTTCGTTCTCCACGATTGGCTGGCGGATATAAAAATACAAACGACACACCATCCCATTGCCAATGTTGGCCAATGCGACAGGGTCTTTCCCGAACTTGCTTAGACAAATGCAGTGGCTCACCTTCTAAAATTTCACCGACCTGCATCGATTTTAACACTGCCTTTGCACCACCGCGGTGATCATTATCTGCATGGCTGATCACCATCACATCCAACTGTTTAATGCCAACTGCTTTTAAAAAAGGGATCACTACAGCATCACCAGCATCCAAGCCACCATACACGGCTGGCCCCGTATCAAACACTACATTATGCTGCGCCGTACGAACCACCGTCGCTAATCCCTGCCCAACATCTAAAATTGTTAGCCACATTTCTCCTGGTAGTGGTCTTGGAAATTCTGAACACAGCAGCGGTAATAAACCCACTAATCCTAAAAAACGTGAAGAATAACCGCGAGGTGCAAGAAATAAAACCACACCTAATAATGTGACCACTAAAATAAAGGTTGAATGTACACTGGCTTGCCAAGATGCATGAGGAATACTCGCCATTTTTTCGAGGATCCACCAAATAGCATTTAAAGAAAATAAAGCGAGCATGAGAAAAAAATGCGACAGAGTCAATGAAAATGCCGCACACACACAACCGATTAAACTCAAAGGTACAACAGTAAAACTCACCCACGGAATAGCGATCACATTCGCGAGGGGCGAAATCAATGAAGATTGCCCAAAATAAAATAAACTTAAGGGAATTAAGCCGATACTCACAACCCATTGCGCACGCCCCCATGTCCACCACCATCCCTTCGCATTGAGCCGATTAGATAAACCGTAAATCAACATAGCAACCGCACCAAACGACAACCAACAACTGGCTGATAACACATCGAGTGGATCCAACACACACACGATTAAAAGCGCGAGAAAAAAAGCATGCCACAATTGGACATGTCGCCCGATAATTTGAATCCCCCAATACACGCCCAACATCACCAACGCCCTCTGCGTAGGCACAGAAAACCCTGCCATAGCGCTGTAGATCAATGCAGCAAGTAAGCCCATCACGGCAGAAACCCGCGGTGTTGCAATGAATAAAGGTGCTCTTGCAATTCGCCGCCAAAAAAATCCTGTCAACAGATAAAAAAAACCGGCGACACAGGTAATATGCAACCCAGAAATTGCCATTAAATGGCTTGTACCGGTCACACGTAGAATATCCCATTGATCTTGTGTGATCCCATCTTGAACACCTAGGGTCAATGCGTCGATCATAGGACCCAGTGTTTGGCCTTTTAAAACATGATTCATATTTTGCAATAATGATGCACGTGCACGATCGATGAATTGTTCGTGAAGTTTACTCGCTATTTTGCGATTAAGAGGCGAATCTATAATATAACCCGTTGCACGAATGCGATGTTGAAATAACCAAGTTTCATAATCAAAACCACCTGGATTCATTAATCCATGTGGCCGTTTCAACCGGACTTCAAAATCCCATTGATCTCCCACTTTTGGAACAATATACGTTTTATACCAATTCAGCCGTACTTTGACTTTAGGTTGACTCATTTGAAATAAAAATTGAACGCGATCATGGTTAACTTCAGGAATTGATGCAATTCTTCCCGAAACAATAAGATCTTTTCCTTCAAGCGATTTGGGTAAACTCCAGTTTAAAACATGGTGAGCCGTCAATGTCATCCAAAAGGAACCCATGGCGAAAGCGAGGATGATGTTAAGAATTATTTTTCTTTTGAAAAAAAATTTTAATCCCGCAATAAAAATAATAAAAATTAAAGGAATAATAGGCGAAGGCAATTCTGAAAAACAGAAAACAAAAAAAATCCCTGCAACAAAAGCGATCGTCCAAGGGATCATAAGAACCTCACCTTTTGATGTGGTGAGTTTAACGGAAAGAAGTAGCGCAGGTTGTAAGCCTGTTATAAGACAGTTAGCGTAGGTTGGGTTAGCGTACTCGCGTAACCCAACATTCTTTGTTGTTGGGTTACGCGAGTACGCTAACCCAACCTATGTTACCCTTTTTTCGCCTGGTTGCAAAAACCCCATTCCATGGTATCCTCAGACATCATCCTTACATGTTCAGGTTCCCATGAAAGTTCTCATCATTGGTGCTGGCGGTCGCGAACATGCCCTTGCTTACAAAATGGCTCAATCCACTGAAGTAGATGCCGTCTTTGTCGCACCGGGCAATGCGGGAACAGCACTTGAATCCAAGGTCAGCAATGTTGACATCAACCCTTTCGATTTTATGGCCCTTGCACGCTTCGCTAAAAACGAACGCATCTCCCTGACGGTTGTTGGACCAGAAACCCCACTAGCAGATGGCCTTGTTGATTTTTTTGTTTCACAGGATTTGCCTTGTTTCGGTCCTTGTAAAGCTGCAGCCCAACTCGAAGCATCAAAAGTATTTAGCAAAGAATTCATGACTCGCTGTAACATTCCGACAGCAAAATATCAGAATTTTAAAGAAATCCAAGCTGCAAAAGCCTATGTTCGAGAACAAGGCACGCCAATTGTCATCAAAGCCTCTGGCCTTGCCGGTGGAAAAGGCGTAGTCGTTGCACAAACCGAAGAAGAAGCCTTTACCACCATCGAGAATTTCCTAAATCACGCCACCCTCGGTTTAGCGGGCTCTGAAATTGTCATTGAAGAATTTTTGGAAGGTGAAGAAGCCAGCTTCATTGTAATGAGCGATGGCCAACATGTCGTCCCACTCGCTTCCTCTCAAGATCATAAGGCCCGTGATGATGGGGATCGCGGTCCCAATACCGGCGGCATGGGCGCTTATTCACCCGCTCCTGTTGTCACGCCCACCCTGCATGATGAAATCATGAAACGCGTGATTCAACCCGTCATCGATGAAATGCGCAACATGGGTCACCCCTATATTGGCTTTCTCTACGCTGGCATCATGATCACGAACGATCAAAAAATTAATGTGCTCGAATTTAATTGCCGCTTAGGGGATCCAGAAGCTCAACCACTCCTGATGCGCTTAAAAAGTGATTTATATGTTCATTGCAAAGCTGCCTTAGCAGGCAATTTGGATACACAAACTTTTATCTGGGATCCTCGCCCCGCCCTAGGTGTTGTCATGGCGATGGAAGAATATCCAGCTCATTCAAAAACAGAAGAACTCATCACCCTACCTCAAAGCATCAGTGAAGATTGCAAAATTTTTCATGCCGGCACCGTGCAAACGGATCAAGGCATTATCACCCACGGCGGCCGCATTTTGTGTGTAACCGCTCTTGGAAATGATATTAAGGATGCGCAACAACGTGTCTATGCTGTGGTCAAACAAGTTCATTGGGACCATTGCCATTACCGCACAGATATTGGCTATCGGGCTATCATGTAATGGTGAAGTTAAGAGAACGTTCAATTTTGAGCTCAGGTTGGACGTTCCTATAAAGAGACTAAGTAGTGTTATGAAGTTACTGTTTGAATTTCTCCCCATCATCGTTTTTTTCATCGCGTATGAGATCAAGGGGATCTACGTGGCCACAGGCGCTGCGATGATCGTATCTGTTTTACAAATGTTTGCTGTTTATTTTAAAACTCGAGAAATTCCATTAATGCAGTGGGTTACATTAGCACTGATCGTTGTACTGGGTGGTGCCACACTGTTATTGCATAACCCCATTTTCATCAAATGGAAACCTTCTATCGTGGATGTGGCTTTTGCCTTAGGCTTCTTTCTTAGCCAATGGATTGGAAAACGGCCTCTTCTTGAACGATTGATAGGCAATGAAGTTCAATTGCCTTCCGAAACCTGGCATCGTCTCACTGTCTTATGGATTGCTTTTTTTCTCGTGATGGCTATCATTAACCTGATTGTTGTTTACAATTTCAGCACGACAACCTGGGTTTATTTTAAACTATTTGGAACATTGGGACTGACGGCTGTTTTTGTCATTGCTCAAGCTTTTTATGTTGCACATCAAATGCAAAAGAAATAGGGTAATAATGTTAACTAGTAAAGATCGCATTGCACTCATTCGTGAACGAATCGTTCAAAAGATTCAACCTGAAAAATTACAGATCATCGATGAAAGTCAAGCGCATGTCGGTCATGCTGGCGCCTCAACCGGCGCTGGACATTTTGCTGTGATTATTCGTGCAGAAGCCTTCCAAGGTAAGTCCTTAGTTGACTCTCATCGGATGATTTACGACGCCATCGGTGACGCTATGGGATCGGAAATTCACGCACTGCGGATTAAGATTGAGAAGTAAAAACCCCTTTCTAAGACTGGATCCCAGCAGCGTTAACATTCACGGGAATGGCTTGGTTGGAAAACAAAAAATTCCGCCAACCTTTTGCATCACGAATCAATGTAAAATACAAAGCAGCAAATCCACTGAACGCTGCCCCACATAAAATAATTCCCATCGTCACTTCAGAATTATTGTGCATCAAAGCTGCTATTCCGCTTAATACAAATGATCCCATGATTTGAACTCCACCGAAAATCGCGCCTGCAGAACCATTTTTCTTCTTGATGGGATTAAGCGCACCAGCCATACCATTACATGTGACAAAAGATGCGCCGAAGCAAAATATTAGCATGGGGATCATAATTGCTGCCACGCTCGTCGGTACGAACAGCCCAACCACAAGCATGATCACACCGCCTAAACACATAAAAATCACGCCTGCGCCCACGATCTTTTCGAGCGAAAAATAAGATAATAAAAAAACATTCAGTAATCGCCCAGAAAAAATAACCGCCGTGATAAAAATCGCTAACCAACTATACTCGACCATCGTCATCCCTAAGATATACTGCATCACATAGGGACTGATCGTAAAATAGCTGATGATCCCTGCACTGGCCATACTCGTACAAATGACATAACACATAAATGTTTTATTGGAAAATAATTGTAGGTAACCCTGTACAAGGTGCCTAGGCCGCATGGCATCTTTATCTTGTGCCTGCAGAGTTTCCGGCAAAAATAACCAAGTCAATAATAACATCCCAACTGAAAAGCCGAATAAAAACTCAAAATTAGCATGCCATCCAAACCATCCAGCAAAATATCCGCCTACGACAGGTGCTAATGTTGCTGCCACAGAAGAACCCATACTCAAGTAGGAAGCAACCTTGGCTAAACGAGTACCTTCAAAGGCATCACGTGAAATAGCTCGAACAAGGCATAAACATGTACCAATACCTGATCCCTGAATTAAGCGTCCCACGATCAGATCGCCTACGGAGGTTGCTTTGACACAGAGCACGCTGCCCACGAGTGAAATGATCAATCCTGTAAATAAAACGCGCCGACGACCAAATCGATCGGACAATGGACCGTAGACCAATTGAGAAAGCGCCACCGCAAAAAGGTAGAGAGTGATTGAAAGTTGAACATAAGTGGGGGTCGTATTGAATGCTACGGTGATGGCAGGCAGCGTGGGAACATACATATCGCTATAAAACGTCACCGAAATACCGATTAATAGAATCAGTAGTACCATCGCAATCAAGTTAAGCTTGGTATGTCCTTGTAGAAGATTTTGACGAATGTTTTTTAGCATGGGCATTTTTTCAGCTGAGATCGTTTAGTCTATCATGAAACCGCTTTTACTGTCATCCTAAGCAAGCCAACCCCTTCCATTTTCCTAGAAATTCTTGAAGATGCGATTTATCACTGGCTTTTAAATAATGCTCAACTTGCTGGCATCGCCCTTCATAGGCTGAAACATCCAAATGCCCGCTGATCCAAAGAAAACGCAGGTAGACAAGGTAAGTGTTAAGCACATCCGTTTCGCAATAATTGCGGATCCCCGCGATATCACCACTGAGATAAGCTGAACATACTTTGTGCCCACTCATACCCATTTTGCCCGGCAGCCCGAGCATGACGGCGATCTCATCAAGGGGCGCACTGGATCGTCCTTGAAACCCAGAAAGTACATCCATTAAATCGGTATGTCGAGTATGATAACGATTGAGGTAATTATCCCACTTGAAATCACCGTCAGTTTTCCAATAAGACGAGGCTTGAACACCTTGAAGCAGCGATCGGTAATGGATCACAGGAAGATCAAAGCCAGAACCATTCCAGCTCACCAATGTTGGAGTATATCGTTCAATGCCTTTGAAAAAACGTTCAAGAAGTTCAGCTTCGGTTGAGTCGCATTCGCCGAGTGACCAAACTTCAAGGGGCTGCGCGCGCGAGGGGGTGTAGAGAACGATAGAAATAGCGACAATACGGTGGAGATGGTGACGAACAAATTCCGCACCATCAGATTGTTGTCGACGGGATTGAAGCATGGCTTGGACGACTTGTTCATCTGTGAGATGATGAAATCCGTGAATCTTGCGACCGCTTTCGATATCCGGTATGGTCTCAATATCAAAGACCAATATGTTAGAGTGATTCATTATTTTTTAGCCTATTAATTTCATGAAAAAAATTATCTTTTCTTCATTTTTAATTTTACTCGCTGCCTCTGCTCATGCACAGTTTTATAGCACCACTTTACCCAGTTCACCCCCTTCTTCTGAGGCTACTCAACAAACAATCGAAATCACACTTGAGCCCGGCTCGCTGAAAGACAACCTCATGCGGATCGCAGGGAAAGAGGGATGGGGGCAGATCATTTGGGCTCCGACCTACGATTATGTTTGGCCGACACAAACAACTTTCATGGTCAATGATCTTGAATCTGCCTTGAGTCAAATTTTAGCGCCCTATCCCTTGAAGGCGCTGGTTTATCCGCATGATCGGGTGATTGTGATTCAACCGAAATAAACAGAGATTGGGTCACCCCACCTTCCTTGCCAATGTCAACCCATCGCCAATCGGAATCATACTAATATCAACTCGGGGATCTTTCGAAATTTTATCATTCAAGGCTCGAATTGCCACGGTCGAAGGCGCCTGATTTTGAAGGTCAACAACCGCCCCATCCCACAGCACATTATCAATAGCGATCAATCCTCCTCGACGCAACAAACTCAACGCAAATTCATAGTAAGCATCATAGTTGCTTTTGTCCGCATCGATAAAAACAAAATCAAACTGGCCGGATTGACTTTTTTGCAACTCCCGTAGAGTATCCACCGCTGAACCAATCATGGGTGTGATCCGATCTCTAACGCCGGCTTTTTCCCAAAAGGTTTCTGCAATTTGCATGGTATTATCATCCCGATCACAGGTGATCAATCGCCCGCCCTCGGGCAGAGCCAATGCCATAACCAAGGCGCTATAACCTGTAAAGGTACCGACCTCGAGAATGTTATGCAGACCAAGCGCTCGAATCAGGAAGGCCATGAACTGACCTTGCTCTGGCGAAATTTGCATCATCGCACCGGATAAAGTATTTGTATGGGCCCGAAGTTCGCACAAAACAGGATGTTCTCTCACGCCCTTGGCCTGCAGATAATGTCGGAGTTCAGAACTTAAGTAAATTGAATTTGCAGACATTTTTTCTCCTTGTTTGGACACAGCTCGTATACTATACCCTTAGGCCACCCTAAGTTGTAGAGGTAGGGACTCATCAATCAGAGACCTAACCTTCTCAATAGCTTGACAAGTTTGGATAAGAAACTACCCTTAGTATGTACTCTAAAGCGTTTCACTTTTAAACCATGAAGCAAAAAGAGTATAAAATGAAAAAAAAAGGAGCATCTTCGGTGATCAAAGTTTTTTTGGTTGATGACCACGCACTTGTACGCAATTGCATTAAAGCTATTTTGGCGAGAGATAAAGATGTTAAGGTTGTCGGCGAAGCAGAAAGCGGTGAGTCTGCCTTGAAAGGTATTAAAGAAACGCAACCCGATGTTGTCGTTCTTGATATCTTGATGCCTGGTTTAAGCTGCATTGATGTCGCCCGCCGACTCCGTCGCTTGTATCCAAGGCTCAAACTTGTGATTTTAACCGGTACGAACAGCGAAGTATTTCCAAAACGCTTTATCGATATTGGCGCTCTTGGCTATGTGACGAAGGAATCAGGCATTGATGAAGTTGTCATGGCCATCAAAAAAGCTTATCAAGGGCAGCGCCACATCAGCGCTCAAGTCGCACAACAATTATTTTTAGTGCATGTTGAAGATAGTAGTGCTTCTCTGTTTGATAAGCTCTCTGATCGAGAACTTGAAATCTTGATGATGATCATTCATGGGCATGAAGTAGAGTATATTGCCGACAAATTATGTTTAAGTTCAAAAACGGTTAACAGTCATCGTTATCGAATTTTCAAAAAATTAGGCGTGGAAAACGATGTTGAACTCACCCATTTTGCTGTTAAACATGGGCTCATCGATGTCAGTGCACCTGATGAAATTAAGACGGATGAATAGACTCGCTGTAACGAATAATTAACGATACACCACTCTCACGTGATCGTCCCCAAGATGCGCGCGTAACTCATGGAGGAGTTCATCTGTAAGCATAACCTGCCAATCAGCCCCCAAATTCATCGGTGCGATATAGCCATTTTTTTGATATTCAATATGAACTTTTAATCCTTTATTTTTATGGAGATTAAGCACATTAAAAATATCTTCGATTTTTTGCAGACTGCAGGTTTCAGCCTGAAAATGCAAGCGTAAACAGGCCCCCAAAGTACAACGCGCATCCGTTAAATCAAACACACGTTTCGCACTCATTCGCAAATTACCTGAAAAATCATCTAATCCAATTTCGCCTTCAATAATCACTATTTTATCTTTCGTCAATAGTGACCGTGCTGTTTCAAAAACATCGGAAAAGATAGCAACTTCAATTCTCGCACTACCATCATCCATGGTTACAAATGCCATACGATCACCGCGTTTGGTCATTAAGGTACGTGTTGCGATCACAAGGCCTGCGATGGTCACTGTTTTTTGATGTTGCGTGTGCAAATCAATAATTCGCGCTGTAACAATATGTTTTAATTCTTGTTGATATGATTCAATCGGGTGCCCACTGAAATAAAGCCCAAGGGTTTCTTTTTCACCTTGCAAAATCTTTTCCTTTGAATCATCAGGCTTTTGAACATAATCTAATTGTTCCGGTTTGAGTTCATCACCAAATAAATCATGTTGCTGAGTCAGCGCAGTATGTGCACGCTGCTCTGCCACGTGAACCGCATAGTCTTGCGTAGCGAGTAAGGTCGCACGATTAACTTGAAAACAATCAAGCGCACCAGATTGAATAAACGCTTCCAACACTCGACGATTGACTTTACGTAAATCAAGCCGAGAACAAAAATCAAATAGATTTAAAAAAGGGCCGTGTTCACGGCGATTATCAATCACAACATCGATGGCCGATTCACCTGCTCCTTTGATCGCGCCTAAGCCGTATCGAATTTCGCGTTCATTTCTTGCCAAAAACTTGCATTCACTTTCATTAACATTGGGCGGTAAAACATTCAAACCCATTTGACGACATTCATCGATAAACACAACAATTTTATCTGTATTATCAAGATCAGCCGATAAAACAGCTGCCATAAAATCAGCGGGATAATGCGCTTTTAACCACGCTGTTTGATACGCTAAAAGTGCATAAGCCGCTGAGTGCGATTTATTAAACCCATAACCTGCAAATTTTTCCATTAAATCAAAAATACGCGTCGCTAATTCAGCAGAAACATGTCGCTCTAACGCACCGGCAATAAAGTAAGATCGCTGCTTAGCCATTTCTTCAGGCTTTTTCTTTCCCATCGCACGGCGTAACGAATCAGCTGCACCCAGTGTATAACCTGCTAACACTTGCGCAATTTGCATCACTTGTTCTTGATAGAGAATCACACCATAGGTGGGCTTTAAAATTGCTGTTAATGCAGGATGAAAATAATCAACATTCGCACGGCCATGTTTGCGATCAATGAAATCATCCACCATGCCTGATTGCAGAGGACCGGGACGAAAAAGCGCAACCAGTGCGATAATTTCTTCAAAATTATCAGGTTTTAATCGTTTAATTAAATCTTTCATGCCGCGGGATTCTAGTTGAAAGACTGCTGTTGTTGCACAACTTTTTAAAAGATCATAGGTTTTTTGATCATCAATGGGCAATTTTCGAATATCAATAAGAGGTCTACCTTCTTTTTGTAATTTTTCATTGACCCGTTTCACAGCCCATTCGATGATCGTCAATGTGCGAAGACCTAAAAAATCGAATTTAACCAGACCAATCGTTTCAACATCATCTTTATCAAATTGTGTAACCCATTGTTGTTCGCCTTCTTCACAATACAGGGGAACAAAATCGGTAAGAACCGAAGGTGCAATCACCACACCACCGGCATGTTTACCGGCATTACGTACAATACCCTCTAATTGGAGACCCATGTCAATCAGATCGCGTACGTCTTCTTCCGTCTCGTAACGTTGTTTGAGTTCACCAGCTTCATCAAGCGCTTTTTTGAGCGTCATGCCTAATTCAAATGGAATTAATTTTGCGATTTTATCGACAAAGCCATAAGGTTGCGCAAATACACGTCCCACGTCGCGGATCACCGCCTTCGCCGCCATGGTGCCATAAGTGATGATCTGTGCAACACTTTCATGCCCATAGGTTTGGCTGACGTATTCGATCACGCGATCGCGCCCTTCCATGCAAAAATCAACGTCAAAATCGGGCATGGATACACGTTCTGGATTTAAAAAACGTTCAAATAACAGATCATAACGCAGTGGGTCAAGATCGGTGATGCCCAGCACGTAAGCAACTAACGATCCTGCACCCGATCCGCGACCTGGTCCGACGGGCACGTCGTGTTCCCTCGCCCAACGAATAAAATCAGCCACAATTAAAAAATAACCTGCAAATCCCATTTTATTGATGACGCCTAATTCGGTATTGAGACGTTCTTCGTAGAGTTTCTTGTCGTGTATTTCAGGTGAGCTTTCATTGGATAATTGGCTTGAAACCTCGAGATGTGTGTTCAGTCCACGCTGCGCTTCGGCCTTAAGGTATTCTTCTGCAGATAAACCTTTGGGGATCGGATAATTGGGTAGAAAAACTTGACCCAATGACCATTCAAAATTACAGCGTTTAGCAATTTCCACGGTATTTTCGATCGCTTCAGGCAGATCGGAAAATAATTTCTGCATCTCTTGAGGCGTTCGAAAATATTGTTGTTCCGTGTAACGTTTAGACCGAGTGGGATCGCTGAGTGTTCGGCCCTCCTGAATACAGACACGAACTTCATGCGCTTGAAAATCAGTTGGATGAAAAAAACGCACTTTGTTGGTTGCCACTAAGGGGATACATTCCGCTATCGATAATTCAAGGATACGATCAATGTAGTCTTCTTCATGAGGGAAACCGACGCGGTGAATTTCAAAATAAAAGCGTTCGGGAAAAAGAGTTTTCATCGATTGAGTGAGTTCATGTGCGCGCTCAGGATGCGCACCGAGGAGGGCTTGACCAATCTCACCCTCGGTCCCACCCGATAATGCAATTAAACCTTCGGTTGCACCCAGGAACCATTCGTGGTGGATTTGTGGATCACCCTTGATCTGGCCTTCGACATAAGCTTTGGAGAGGAGTCGTGTAAGGTTTTTATATCCTGCCAAATTTTGACACAGGAGGGTCATGAAGAAGGGTGTTTGTTCGCGTTGTGGATTGTGGATTGCAATTTCGCAACCGATGATAGGTTTGATGCCTATGGCAGTGGTGGCTTGGTAGAATTTAACTGCGGCGAATAGGTTGGTACGATCGGTGAGCGCAACAGCCCATCCACCATTTTTTTTTGTACGTGTGATGAGGTCGTCGATGCGAACAAGGCTATCAACGATAGAAAATTCGGTATGAAGGTTAAGATGGATGAAATCGGTCATGCTGTGTTGATCAAAAGGATGATCCACAGGCTACGTTTTATTGTGGGGAAAATCAAGACGTGGTTTTTTTATTTCCTGGATCCGGATATTAAGTGGCTCTAAGCGCGAGTACGCGCTAAGAGCCACTTAATTCCGGGATGACGCAGGTTGATGCTTACTGGCCAGAAGTACTTGTTGATCCAGCTGGCATGCTGGAAGCAGGAGCAGGAGCAGCAGGCGCCGTAGCAGAACCTGACGCAGATGATCCGGCTGCATTACCGTTTGCATTCATTCCGCTGTTGTCCATGCCGGAACCTTGATCTTGTTGGCTGGATGACGAGGAACTTGCTAGCCCAAGTGGCGTCGTACTGTTTGTATCAGCCAAGCTAAGTCCTGGTAGCACCATTGCTAGACCGAGAACTGCTGTGAGTGTTAATTTTTTCATGTCGTAAACCTCCGTTGTAAAAAAAAATCAAAGACTAATAGCCTTGTGTAGACCCACTTGGGGTTTGTGTCATCGTACCAGGTTTGGTCGATGGATTCATGTTTTGCGCCGTACCATTTTGCACCGCTGCTTGGTGTTGCTTCAATGCTTTTTGTGCATTAGGGGACAACTTAGCTGCATTACCTGAATTAGCTGGTGTCGTTGGCGAGGTCACCACATCAGGTGAAGATGTAGGTGGTTGGGGCGCATCAGTTGTTGCTGCAAGGGCCAACCCACTGGAAAGGGTTAGCACCAGTGCTGCAAGGGTGTGTTGTATTTTCATCGAATCTCCTTAATAAGACAAACTTTTGAAAGTATAGCACCTAGAAAAGCAATAAGTTAGATTTTGTTGTTTTTAACTACTCATTTGCTTCTTGTGCCCGCTGAAACGTAGGGTGATTATTGGGGGAAGCTGGAGAATCTGGGTTCTGATTGACAGGATCTTGATTCAGCGAAGGATTTTGTATTGCCGCATAGAGCTCAGGCAGAATCGCCGTCGGATCACCGGGCACAGAGATGGTTTGATCATCTGGCGAATCTGGCGTGGGTGTAGCAAGGACCAATCCACTAGAAAACATAAGTAGGAGTCCTGCGAGCATGTGTTGAATTTTCATCGAATCTCCTTAATGAAAATAGGTTAATTTAACTATAGCACTTAGAAAAACACTACGTTAGAATTGCACAAATTTTCTTCTTCGGTGGAACCATGGATAGATGTTGGTCTGCGCCCTATATGCGAATGATTCGTTTTTTGCCCTTCCTCTTATTATTTCTTCTAACCGGTTGCGCACCCGCTCCACCGGAACATACGAGTAACATTTGTCGTATTTTTGAAGAATATCCCTCATGGTATTGGCAGGCAAAAAGGGCTCAGGAACATTGGGGAATGCCGATTGCGGTACAGATGGCAATCATGTATCAGGAATCGAGTTTTAATGGGACGATTAAGCCGCCACGTGAGAAGATTTTGTGGGTTATTCCATGGAAGCGCCCAACGTCGGCCTATGGCTATTCACAAGCTTTAGATCAGACCTGGGATAATTATATTGCGAGCTCTGGAAATTCTTGGGCGGATCGGGATGATTTTGATGATGCGAGTGATTTTGTCTCTTGGTATGGTCATCAAGCTCACCGTAAGTTGGGTATTTCAATGTCGAATGCTTATGCGCAGTATTTGGCCTATCACGAAGGGATTGGGGGTTACGCGCATGGGAGCTATCGAAAAAAGTCGTGGTTAGTTCAAGTTGCGCATAAGGTGCAACATCGTGCAATTCTTTATGATCGGCAGTTAAAGTCATGTGAAGATCACATTCCTAAGTCGTTGTGGTTAAGGATGACCGGATATTAGAGGCCCTTCCTCGTCTCTAATATCCAATTTTTGGAAAGTCGGTGGATTTGCCGAGCGCTCAATCCCTTTGTTTCAATCAGAGGACCGATGACTAAGGTGATCGTACCACGACGTTTAAGGAAACTACGTCTCGGCCAAAAATCACCCGCATTGTGAGCAACGGGAAGGATGGGATAACCTGTTTGGGCAGCAAGTGCTGCCCCGCCGAGCGAAAACTTACCTTCTGTACCAGGCGCAACGCGCGTGCCTTGCGGGAATAAAGTCACCCAATAACCGCGATCCAAGCGATCACGCCCCTGTTCAACCAAGGCAACCAAGGCCCGATCGGGCTCATCCCGATTGAGTGCGATGGGTTTAAGCATTCGGATCGCTATACCAAAAATCGGAATATTTAATAAGCTCTTCTTTAATACAGGGCTTTGGGCAGGAAACAAGGCCAAAAGGGCAAAGGTTTCCCAGGCCGATTCATGGTTTGAAAGCAAGATCACAGCACGGTCTTTTGGAATGTGTTCCTTACCAATCACTTGGCAACGGACCCCGCATGTCCAGCGCGACCAGAACATCATGAAATGAGACCATAACATGATCATGCGGTAACGCGGCCGAAAGGGCACCCAGAAGGCAAAAAAAACAATGAAAAAAGAATAAATTCCCGAAAAAATGACCATGCCGACGAAAAAGAGTATGGCACCAATCCAGGCGATGAGTTTGTTGAAGATGTTTTTGATATCAATAGCTTTCATGGATGCTCTAATTGTAAAACTAGCTTAGGGTCTGTTGACATTTACTCTTCTGGCTGCAAAAAAGTAAAATCGACACAAATTGACAATCCTTTTCGTTAAAAGGCCCGCTATTCGCCTCAAATGATTGTCAATTTTTGCTCGATTCCCCTTTTTTCGCTTCAGGTAAGCAAATGTCAACAGACCCTAATGATACAAGCAAGAGCGTTAAAAATCAGTAGGCTTTTTAACCACGACATCTGAGATTGGGCTTTTTTTTATCAAATTGGACTATAATTTATCTTTATTGCTTTAAAGAACAGGAGATCTCGATGAAAGGGAGTATTTTAAAAAGCATTTTATTGTGTCTTATCTTACCTAAACTGGCATTCGCACTTTCTTTTCCCCTTCCATCAGCCGGCAACAGCATTGTCGGGCGGGTTTATACCGTCACTGCCAATGGCGACCAAACCTTAGGTGAAATTGGTCGGCAACATGATATTGGGTTTTATGAAATGGTTGAGGCTAACCCAAATCTGAGCCCGAATCATGTCGGCTCAGGTCAGCAAGTTGTCATTCCGGCCAAGTTCATTTTGCCGCCTGGGCGGCAGGGGTTGGTGATCAATCTAGCTGAGCTACGCCTTTATTATTACCCTAAAAATTCATCCTCAGTGATCACAATGCCCGTCGGTATTGGTCGCCAAGGTTGGCAAACGCCTAAAGCCACAACAACGATCGTTCAAAAACGAACTAATCCAAGCTGGACGCCCCCAAAAAGTGTTCGCGAGTATCAAGAAAGTTATGGTTTATATCTTCCAGAGGTCGTTCCGCCTGGGCCTGATAATCCTCTCGGAGCTTATGCAATGCGGCTAGGTCTTGGAGATTATCTGATTCATGGTACAAATGAACCCTGGCGCGTGGGTGAGCGTGCCAGTGCGGGTTGTATTCGAATGTTCCCAGAAGATATTGAAGCACTTTTCCCCCAAGTTCCGATTGGAACAAAGGTTCAGATCATTGATCAACCCTACATGGTAGGTTGGTCCAACGGTAATTTGTATTTGCAGGCGCATTTGCCCTTGTCAGAGTACCGTAACACTTACGGGGATGGTTCAGGACAAGCTGTACAATTGGTAAAAGCAGCCATACAAGGGCGCAATGTGGCTGTCAATTGGGATGCAGTTCATCAAAGCGTTGCTGAGCAAAATGGTATCCCACAGATCATCACTTCGTCAGGAGGAACTTCTTATGCTTCGGCCGATGATAATTCGTCAAATTATGCATCGTCGGATGATTCATTTACGTTTTCGGGAGGGTAGGCTGGAGGGCCAAAAAATAAAACCCACTTTGCCATTTACCCACTTGTTCCTTATTCCACTTTACGCTATACTTTGGTTGTAGATAAAGAGGAATGAACCATGTTAGTTAAAATGCTGCGCCCAGATTCAAAAGGACGAATTACATTAGGTCATTTAGCTGATGGAGTGAGTGGTTTTACCTTGACTCAAACCAAGGATCATAAACTTATTCTAGAGCCTTATTCAGAAATCCCTTTACGGGAAAAATGGCTATTCGACAATAAATCTGCCTTGAAAAAAGTTCAACAAGGTCTAGAAGATGCCGCAAATGGTGATCTTGTTGATAGGGGTAGTTTTGCTGAATTTTTAGATGAGCCTGATGATGCCGTTTAAGCTATTGTTTACCAAATCAGCTGATGCTGATTTAAAAGCTTTAGAAAAAGATAACGGTCTTTCAAAGCGCCTGAAAGCGGTAAGAAAAGCATTAGCCTATCTTGAAAATAACCCTCGGCATCCGGGTTTAAACACACACAAATATAATGCGTTAAGTGGCAAGAATGGTGAAGAAGTGTTTGAAGCCTATGCTGAAAATAATACTCCAGCTGCTTATCGTATTTTCTGGCATTATGGTCCAAATGAAAAAGATATCACAATATTAGCTATTACCGAACATCCCTAAACTTACATAACTTTTTTGTGATTCCTACAAACTCGTCTGCCGCTCTTTCAACTCATCAATTGTTTTACAATCAATACACAGCGTTGCTGTAGGTCTGGCTTCAAGACGTTGGATCCCAATTTCAATCCCACAAGCTTCACAATAACCAAATTCGTCGTTTTCAAGACGTTCAATAGCTTCCTCGATTTTTTTCAGCAACTTGCGGTCACGATCACGAGCGCGTAACTCAAGATTCAATTCTTCCTCTTGACTAGCACGATCATTAGGATCAGGGAAGTTAGTTGCCTCATTCTGCATGTGCTGCATTGTCCGATCGACTTCTTTTCTCAGCTCTTCTTTCCAGGCGTGCAAAATTGTCGAGAAGTGAGCACGCTGGGGCTCACACATGTATTCTTCACCCTTTTTGGGCTTATAGGGCACGAATCCCATTGGATCGATTTTTACTACTTTTTGTATGGTCGTTGCCATGATGTACAACCTCATCCTGTTAAGAGAATACGCTGTATAGCAGAAAGAGAAAGGCCCCGCAAGAGAAAAGCTTTCAGTTCTATAAACAATTGGACCAAAAACTTGTCTCTTTACATTGTCATCCCGAGCGTAGCTGAGGGGAGGGAGGACAATGTAAAATCCTTCACTTATTCGTTTAATTTTAGCACAGTTTTTCTCTATTGATCTGGCCTAATGTCACTCGAGGGTGCCCATTATGATCAAATAGGCAGACCCGCTGAGTAAAACCTGCACCTTCAAGAAGCGCATCGACCGCCGCTCCTTGATCGTGGCCATGCTCGAGAAACAACCAGCCCGACTCAACAAGATAACACTTTGATTTAAAAATGATTTTTTTTAAATCATCCAAACCTGCTTCTCCTGAAACCAAGGCTTCACGCGGCTCATAGGCTACATCGCCCTCTAAAAGTTCTGGTCGACCCTGTGCAATATAGGGTGGATTACTCACGATGACATCAAAACAGCGTGATGGGATCGTTGAGAACCAATCGCTTTGTTGAAAGGTAATATTTTTCAGTGAAAGTGCTTGTGCATTTTTTTGCGCAATAGCAAGCGCCTCAATACTTCGATCCACAGCTGTGATCCGCCATCGGGGACGCTCCGTGGACAGCGCTAGGGCAATCGCCCCACTACCCGTTCCGAGATCTAAAACACACGCGTCTTCTTTTTTAACCTGGTCCAACACAGCTTGAACCAAGAGCTCTGTTTCTGGCCTTGGGATTAAAGTTGCAGGGCTGACTGACAAGGACAACGACCAAAATTCACGCTCACCGGTTAAATAGGCAATCGGCACGCCCTCTTGACGTTGGTGGATGAGTTTATCAAACTTACCTTGTTCGCTTGCCGTCAGTACGCGTTCTGGATGTGTATACAGGCTGGCACGCGAAATATTTAATACATGGGCCAGAAGAATTTGAGCATCGAGGGTAGCGGTATCGGAGATCAGTGAATGGATTGCTGCTTTAAGAGAAGCCTCTACGGTTCTCATTCAATCAATCTCCGATTGAGGCCAAAAGATTAGCTTGATTTTCACGCACCAAGGGTTCAAGCACTTGATCTAAATCACCATTGATAATATCAGCTAATTTATAGAGTGTGAGATTAATCCGATGATCCGTTAAACGACCTTGAGGGAAATTATAAGTACGGATCCGTTCCGATCGATCGCCACTGCCCACCAAGCTGCGACGTGTTTGCGCTTCCTCACGTTGTTGCTTTTCTTCTTGAGCTGATCGCAATTTTGCATTCAGCAGGGACATTGCTCGTGAACGATTTTTATGTTGTGACCGTTCATCTTGGCATTCCACCACAAGACCGGTGGGAAGATGGGTGATGCGAATTGCTGAATCAGTTTTATTCACATGCTGCCCACCGGCCCCGGAGGCACGGTAAGTATCAATCCTCAATTCTGCAGGATTAATCGTCACTTCTTCTAATTCATCAGCCTCAGGTAAAATGGCAACGGTACAAGCGGAAGTGTGAATACGCCCCTGCGCTTCGGTTTCAGGCACACGTTGTACGCGATGAGCGCCTGACTCAAATTTTAATTTCGCATACACAGAATGGCCACTGATTTTCGCAACCACTTCTTTAAAACCACCATGCTCCCCTTCATGCGAGTTAATTAATTCAACTTGCCAACCTTGGTTTTCGGCATAGCGGGAATACATTCGAAACAAATCACCTGCAAAAATAGCCGCTTCGTCACCACCCGTTCCTGCACGCACTTCTAAATAAACATTGCGATCATCATTGGCATCACGAGGTAATAAAAGAATTTGTAATTCATGTTCAAGCTCGTCGCGACGTTGGCTTGCGATCTGAATTTCTTCTTCTGCCATTGCACGTAAATCGGGATCGTATTCTTGAGCAAGTTCTTGATTATTGGCAATGTCGATCAGTGTTTGGCGATAACGTTCAAAACATTGGACCAAGGGTTCAAGTTGCGCATATTCTTTTGAAAAATCCCGAAAACGTGCAGCATCGCCGATCACATCGGGTTCACTCAGGAGTGCAGATAATTCTTGATAGCGTTCTGCTAAACGTTCTAATTTATTTTGAATCGAAGGTTTCATAATTTAGTTTAATGTTTAATGATTACAGGGAAGACCGCGCCAATACCACAACACGTATTGGCGCGTCTTCCCTGTAATCATTTGAAAAATAATATCATACTGCAGAAATTCCTAATAATTTTGCGGCTTGATCCAAGGGCTCGCCCCGCTCACTGGCTTGGCGAACGGTCATGCACGGTTGATGCATCAATTTTTGGCTGAACGCGTGCGCAAATTGTTCTAACACGAGCGCCGGTGATTGACCTTGCTCCAATTTTTGCAATGCTTTCGCTAATTCTTCATCGCGAAGTTCACCGACTTTTTGGCGATAATGACGGATCAAGTCAAGCGAATCAAACGAGCGCAACGTTCGCATATAATCATTGACGTGCTCGTCGATCAATTCCTGTGCTTCCACTGCAGCCGCTTTTCGATGATCTAAACTGTTTTGAGCCCGCATTTGCAGATCATCAATGTTATAAAGTTTCACCCCTGGAAGATGCCCTATTTCGGGATCAATGTCACGCGGAACAGCTAAATCAAGGATAAATAAAGGTCTTCCCTCGCGTTTGGATAAGGTGGATTCAAGTTGTTCACTGCACAGGATCGGTGTTGTACTTTGTGTGGCAGCAATGATCATATCAACTTCGTTTAAAATGGTTTGGATGCCATCCAGTGCAATGAGTTGAACATCTGCCCGTTGTGCGAGTGCTTGTGCTCTCGGACTTTCTCGATTAGCGAGATAAAATTTAGAAACCCCCGCTTCTTGCAGAGGATTGATCATAGATTCAATCATATCGCCCGCGCCGATAAAAAGTGCTTTTTTTTGTGATAAATCGTGGAATAGATCTTGGGCCAAGGTGACACCAATCTTAGCGAGTGAGACGGGATGAGCGCCAATGTGGGTACGGGTGCGAATGTCCTTGGTGCGAGCGAAGATGAATTGAAAGCAACGATCGAGCAGGGGACCGAGGGTACGAGCTTCACGCGCGATCGCGCAAGCATCTTTCATTTGGCCAAAAATTTGAGGTTCGCCGATGATCATGGAGTCGAGCCCGCTGGCCACCGCAAGGGCATGACGAATAGCCTGCTCGTGTTGGTGGACGTAGAAGCAGGGGTCGAGTTCCTGCATCGTTAATCGGGTATGATCGACAATCCAACGTTTGAGGATTTGAATGGCTATCCCTTGGCCGTAAAATTCTGTACGATTGCAGGTAGATAGGATAGCTATTTCTTCGGCGGCCGTAATTTGTTGCAGGTGTTGGAGTTGTGCTGGAAGTTCATTGGGGGCGAAGGCGAGTTTCTCGCGCAAGACCAGTGGTGCCGTTTTGTGATTGATGCCAAGTATAAGAAGGGACATTGAAACGCCTTATTTAGAACTATAGTTTAATTCACGACGTGTTGTATGGCTAGTGTTTGGCCACAGAACTTTAAAATCGAGAAAAAATGAACAATGTAAAAAAAATTACCCTCTTAAGTTTGATGGTTTTGCTCAGTGCCTGTAGTACTATTACGCCACCAAAAACAGTGGAAATACCGCAGGTTCAACAAAACGCACAACAATGGACCTCGTGGATCATCAATGGAAATTTGGCGGTGAAATCTGCTGATCAAGCGGGAAATGCATCCTACCGTTGGAAACAAGTTGGGCCGAGTCAATATGATATTTTGATTTTTGGTCCATTGGGAACAGGAACATTGCGCTTGAAGGGCCAATCAGACGTAGTGACGTTGACGAATTCGAAGGGTCAAGTTTTTTCGGCGAAGACGCCAGAGGAATTGTTGCAGCAAGAAGCAGGTTGGAGTATGCCCGTGTCCAATTTGTACGATTGGATCCGCGGCCTTCCTGCACCGGGCAGTGCACAAACAACCTACAATGCCGATCATACCTTGAGCAAATTAATACAGGATGGTTGGACAATTGATTATGTCAGTTATACAACCGTAAATGGCTCACGATTACCCAATAAGATTTTTATGAATTCAGGCGATGCTTCTGTGCGGTTATCGATCAATGAGTGGAAGGGGTAAGTATTTTTTAATTTGAGGAAAAAGTAAGGTGACCAATGCCACAACACGGATTGGTGAACCCTACTTTTTCCTCAAATTAAAAAATGAGCGAAAAAAAGAGCTAGCCGATAAGCCGGGTTCTGTCGTGGACAGTCATTCATCTAGGATCGACGTCACCATCGACCTCAAGCAACCAACCCGAACCTCATGCGAGCAACATGATGGGGTTCCTATTCGGTCTTGCTCCGGATGGGGTTTACCCTGCCACGCTTGTTACCAAGCGCGCGGTGCGCTCTTACCGCACCATTTCACCCTTACCCTCAAGGTGGTGAACCTTGAAGGCGGTATATTTTCTGTGGCACTGGCCGTGAATCAAACCAATGATTCCCCAGGCGTTACCTGGCATCCCGCTCTATGGAGCCCGGACTTTCCTCCAAACTTTAAAAAGTTCAGCGACTGTCTGGCTAACTCAGCCTTCAGTGTATCGTGTTTGCGCTATTCTAAGCAAGTACACTTATCCCTGGTTACAGGGCTATTGGGTTAAAAATTAATCATTTTCGTAATGATCCAAGCTACATTTTTTGATCACTTTATTTTAGAAATCACACTACTTGACAATACAACTCAACAATACTGAAAAAACTTTACACAATACCCCTTGTAAAACGCCCTCTTCTACGTTACAATCGCCCTTACTTTACAAAACCTAAACGACCTTACAACGGTCTACTTAGGTGAAAGAAAAGCAACATCGTTAACCAAAAAACCAGGCTGACCTAATAATTTACAACCGCCTTGATGACCTCAACCGAACTTATGTTCCAAGAACATCCTGAGTGGTCTTAAAAAGAGAGAACAAAATTATGATGAACGAAACCATTAGCTATACTTCTATACCAGAAAACGAAATTGATTTAGTAACTCAGCTTTATCTTTCCTTCTGGCTATTGAAAGTTCCTTTTTTTGATCCACGACTCTCAGATACAAAACAAAGTGCAGAACATATTAAGTTTATCGAAGACCATCCAAATTTCTATACTCTTGATTCAAATAACAACAAAAAAGTCAACTTGACTAGCGATAATTCATTTATTATTAAAAAAATCGATGCTCTTAAGCAACGTCTAAATATTACAAATAATACGCTTCTGACAATCGAAAATTTGAGGCAGATTAAAGAAGAAATAAAAGAATTCCAAGACACTGTGGATACTCATTTACAGCTGCCTAAAAATCTTCTCCTGAGACAAGACCAAAAACCCATTGAATTTGTAGGCCACAAAATTAACCCCCTCTGCAGAAAAGCTATTAGCGAAATCAAAGTTCATGGAAATGTTTCTTTAAACGCGCGATCATTAGAGACTGATAAAATTGATCTAAAAACAAGAACCAAAAATCAACTTGCCAGACTTGAATCAAATGTAACTTTCAAAATAGCAATCAATTCAGCAATTGATCAAACCATAGAAACTCTAACCAAGTCTCGTCAACTTCAAATACAAGAAAAAATTAATGATTTTAACAGTTTTGATGATGGCCTCAAAGAAGCAATTATTTCTGGGTATTCTCTTACCGAGGAACAAAAAAATAATGATGAAAAGTATTTGAACTTTCTCAAGAACCAAAAAAATCAGAACTCATCTTCACTTTTAAAAACAGATAATTTTTTCTCTACTATTTTAGACAGACTTAATGATTGCTCGAAAGAATACTTAGGTTTTAATGCTCGATTTATCACCTCACCTTTTGAACTTGGGTTTGTCGCGGACGCTAAAATAGACAACAATTCAACACCCGCATTTTTTTCTCAAATTGAAGAATACGTGAAAACCATAAATGATAGCATGTCAAGTTGCGGCAAGTTTCATATACCATTTCCAAAAAATATATCATCAAACATGACCAATCTTCAAAACATAATTTCCATTTTCAACAAGCTCCCAATACTTTTCCCTACGGAAATTCCGCTGAATTTTATTCAATCACTTTTAAAGTATGCTACTTCTTTAGCAGAGAGAATTTCTGAAGATTTCAATAAGTTAGAAACTGAATTAACTGGTTTAGCTAATTCAGCTGATAAACAATCATCGACTGATGCATGTAGCATGCTTAATGCATTAGAAACTTTAGAAATCAAAAAAAATATTGAATTGCTAAACCAAGAAATTAACACCCAAAGAAACAAAATAAACCCAGATGCTTTATATGATGTACGTCAAGGCAAGAAAAATGTCAGAATCCTAAAAGAACAAAAAGCATCTCAAAAAGATAAAGAAAAAAAAGAAGCAATGCAATTAAAAACAGAAGAAACTAAGTTTAAAATATCAGCCCTTCTTGAAAAAGGAAATCGTATTTTATCTTCAAACGAAAAAAAACACTTAATTCAATTATCTGGAAATGATTTTTTCTCTTCAGAAGAAATAACTGAAATCAATAAAATTGAAAATAAGATTGAAAATAAACTTAAAAAATCTCTTAAAAAAAGCAAAATTAACCAGGAGAAATACCCAATTTACAAAACCCCTGAACGTCGCCTTGGTGATAAATCCGACGAGAACACAGCAAATCCTTCAAAACAGCGGGTTATTACCGAAGAAACAGAACAGCTGAGAACGAAAATAGAAACTCTGCTTCAAAAATCAGATTCTCTCTTTCAACAAATAGGACAATCTTTCCTCAAGCCAGAGGGGAAACAACAATTTGAAAAGCTGCTTAAACAGGATTCATTTTCGCGCCAAGACAAAGAAATGATAAATGATGCAGATCAGGCATGCAATCATTGGCTTGAAAAAAATAAGCCGACAGATATAATAAACAATGACTTTATTGATTATAATATTAACTTTGATTTTAACCCTGAACTGAATAATACATTTGAAGAATCACCTGCTGACAAGGAGGAAAAAAAACTATTACAATTATGGGATGACATGGTTGACTTGGTTGAAAAAATCCAGACAAGGACGCAAGAAGGAGAAGGAATCGATCCCTTACTGGATGAGCCGATAAAACATCTTGATGACAAAGAAAAGGATAACTTGGACAACGTTGCCCCCCCTAAGCAAGAAGATAAACAAGAACCCGAAAAATCCGAGCTTGATAAATTATACGATGACCTAGAGATTCAAGTCATAGACACAAGAGAGAAGTTCTTGGCTTTGGAAAATTTTATTAGTTATATGTACGAATTAGATCTTGGCATATTTCAAAATTATCATTTTTCGCACGACGGTCTGAATTTTTTTAGGTTGCAGAAAACTGAGGAGATGAAAAAAGAGGATGTCAAAGTTCTACAAAACGATGGGACAGAAGAAGACCAGGATTTAAAAGCCTTATTGATGACTATAGGAACCCTCGAAATACAAAAAGAGCTTCCACAACTCGAAAAAAACCTAGCAGACCGCCTAAAAGTTGTAGAACTCGAAATCAAGCACTTATACGCTGAACTGGAAAATCAAAAAATAGACACTGAAGGAAAGCTTTTCGTATTATGCAATAAGGGTACTCTTTTAAAAAATCAAGAAAGATGTGCGCCTGTCTTAACCTCTCAGACTGTAATAGAAATCAAAGACGGTGATGATCCTGATATGCTCTTAGAGGCTTTCCTAAAAAGAAAAGACTTCAAAGAAGATGAGGACTTAAAAAATTTACTAACCTCTATCCAAGATCTAGAAATACAACAAGAAGCTTTGCTAAAAGACAAACTCTCGCTCGAGGAGATCAAGAAACAGTTTGGTCCGAAGATCAGTGAAGAGATCGATTTAAAAGGACCTGAGAGCGACTTAAACATAGATCACGCGCCTCTTGCTAACATAGTTCTGAAAGAGAGCGAACGAAATATGAACAACGAGGAGACTTCTTCTCTTGCGCCACCGGTTGATCCTGTAAAGAACGTCCAACAGCAACCACCTGTTGCGGAAGAAAAAAAGGAAGAAATTAAAGTAGAAAAAAACACAGATAATACATTTAAGCGTAAGAGCAGAAACACCCAACCAGTGAAGGATTGGTCAAACCTCACAGATGAAGACTTTACATTTAAGAAGCGTACCCTCAAGCAAATAGGAACGCATGCAACTAATACTTCAAAACCGAGATCGATAACAAAAGAAGAGCTTATTGCTCAACAAAGGGAAGAGTTAAAACAAAATCCTAATAGTTTTAAAAACAAAAAAGAAGCAACTACTATTTATTACGACCCCTCTAAATACACACTTACTAAGACCGCTAAAATCGTAGCTATTGAAAACATTGAAGACAGTAGTTCGGCGCTTGTAAATCCGGTTCCAAGGTCGTCTAACAATGTACCAATACTGGATTTTAATAATTTCAATATTATCACCCAAGATCTTACAAACAATCACTTGCTCACTCCAGAAGAGACAAAACAATTTAGAAATGATTTCTATACAAGAAATGGTGATTCGATTTTATTCCATTCGAATGTTCTTAAGTGGGATGCAAATAAATGTCTTAGATTAAATGCATTTCATAAAAAGCCACAACTGACGATTTCTGAGCAAGATGAAATGCTAGATATAGAAAAAGGATACAACAACCACATAGCGGAGAAAAATACTCGCGAATTATCCAATTTACTTCCTAATGATCTTATTAATAACAATAACACCAATAGCGCAATTAACAATGCGAATACTCAACCTCCACAGCCTCAACCGATCCCACAGATCCCACAGAATCATTCGGCAATGTTTTCTTCGACGATTATTAATCAACTCAGTCCAGAAAAGATCCTTCTTCAGGCAACACAGAATTTATTCAATTTTGTGACAAAATCTGTACCTAAACAAGATGTTTTAGCTAAAATGGATTCAAACACAAAAACCAGTTTTGCGCAGTTTCAAACTCTCAAATTAAATAAGTATAAAGCTATCATACAGAATCCCAGCGAATCTATTGCTGAGAAAGCTAGGCAAGTAACACTTCTTCTTGACATGCTTAATACTGTGAACAAAACCGCAGGAAATCCGGGATTTAAAACGTGGACAGCTAACTTACTCAAAAACAATGAATATATAAATTTGAAAAGTGAGTTCGAAACCGCGCTTACAAACTTCGACAAGGCAAAAACATCGAACTTTGTCTTTTGAAGACATTTTAAAAAAATGTAGGTTGGGTTAGCACAGTCGAAGACTGGGCGTAACCCAACACTTCCTTTTTTGCAGAGAGTTTTTTGGGTTACGCCCAGTCTTCGACTGTGCGTAACCGTCAGATAAACCACCCCTATTTTTAGTTTATTTAAAGTGTCAAGGTGTTGGCTGATTAACCGCAGCGAGGACACTTTATGAAAAGCACGAACAAGGTGAGCAAGGAAGATATTTGGCTTAA
>JAKBBU010000023.1 GCA_021808365.1 Pseudomonadota bacterium | reverse complement strand
CGGCTAAGCGAAAAGCACGAGGATATAAATTTAAACACTTCAGAACCATTGTATATTTGATCACGGGTGGGCTCGATTTTAGCAAGCTTAATCCAGCCTGTTTACCCACTTGAAATTTACAAGAACCTTCTAAATAGATAGATAATTCATTCTTTAGCTTTGATCTGGTTAAGTTCTAGTTTACTTTTATCACTCATTTTTTTCTGTATCCCTAAAAAAGAAAAAAACTTCTATAGAACAAATTATAAACATTCTCTTCCTATTCATGAAAGCATGAATAATGCACTACCCACTGAAAAATAATACCCCGTTTCATATTTATTATGCAGAAAGAGTAGGTGTTTCCATTAAATCCCCTCTATGAGACCCAACGACCCCTAGCAAATCTAGTGGTGTGCATAACTCCAACTAGATTGCTCAGGCTATGCCTGTTTTCTTTTCATTCATCTTTTTCAAATTATTTTTGGCAAGGGTATCACCTTGCTCCGCGGCTTTGCGATACCAATGCAAGGCAAGCAGTTTGTCTTGAAGCACGCCCTGTCCATGGGCATACATCCAACCTAAATGGGTTTGCGCACACACATCGCCTTGTTCTGCGGCTTGATGATACCCGTGAGCTGCACGCACATCGTCATTTAAAATAGGGCGACTATTATTTTGTGCGTTCATATGTTACTCCCTCTTTTTGTGACTGTCAGCTCATTAAAGAGACTGCGAATTGACTCATATTAAAAGTAACCGAAGGAGGCCCAAAAAGGGAATCGTTGACTCATATTAAAAGTAACCGAGGAGGTGCTATGAGTCAGGGTAAAAAAGGTGATGATTTAGGGGTGATTCGGAAGCGTTACAAGAAGTCAAATCGGGTTCAAAAAGGAGTGATTTTAGACGAATTTTGCGCTAACCGAGGGTATGCTCGGAAGTATGCGATACGGCTCCTGAGGAAGACAGAGGGTCAGCGAAAGGTCTTACAGAAGCGGGGCCGGAGGCCCCGGTATGAGGTAGAAAAAATTCTTGTTCCGCTGAGGGCGATTTGGTTGGCGAGTGATCAGCTCTGCAGCAAGCGGCTTAAATCAGCGTTGAAAGATTGGTTGCTCTTTTACGAGCAAGAGCACGGTGCACTCGAGAAGGATATTCGAGAGCAATTACTTTACATCAGCCCATCAACCTTGGATCGCCTGCTTAAACCGATTCGTGTACGCTATCCGCACAAGGGATTAAGTGGAACAAAGCCGGGTCGTTTATTGAAGAATCAGATCCCGATTAAAACGGATCACTGGGACGTAACCTGTCCAGGTTACCTGGAAGCCGATACAGTTGCCCATTGCGGCAATTCGTTATCAGGAGATTTTGTATGGAGTTTAACGTTAACGGATATAGACAGTACGTGGACAGAAAATAGGGCGACCTGGAATAAGGGTTCAAGTGGGGTCATTGAGCAGATAAAAAGTATTGAAAAAGGGCTTCCTTTTGAGATATTGGGCTTTGATTGTGACAACGTACTAACTCTTAAGTCAAGTTTTAATTAGGGTAAAACCCTCTCTGTTCTCCTGCAACGGAGACTTTTTGAACGTTAATCATCAATGTCCCAGGGTTTCCACTGCCTATTGAGAACTTTTTTTACCATAGTGACACAAGGTCTTTATCGTGGATAAAGCCTTCACCGTACTTAAAACAAAATAAGGTCCCAGTGGAAAGTCATAACATTATCTACGAGGTTTTCCCTCTACGGCCGGTTAGAAGCGATCTCACCACTGGGTATTATCGGCTCCTGGTAGTAGCATCGATAATTCGTTTGATATTTAACAACACTGTAAGCAACCCGCGCCATTTTAGCCGCGACCGCTGTATAAGCTTTACGTTTTAAATCTGCATTTGTTGGATCCTTCTTGATGTAATTTTCATATTTTTTTCTAAATGTATTCTCACGTTGACGAATGGCGACTGTCCCGGCTATCCAGAACGCATAGCGCAGTGTTGCATTACCATGCTTAGACAATTTACTTTGGCCTCGAAAGTAGCCTGATTGTTGCGTACTTAAATCAAACCCACAAAATTTAAGAAATTGACGGTAATGAGAAAAACGCGTTAAATCACCTGCTTCTGCAAGAATAGTTAAAGCCAATACAGGGCCGATACCAGGAATACTTTTGAGCAGCCCATAGTCTTTTCGTTCACTTAAAAAAGCTTCTGCGGTCTTCTGTATATGCTGCATAAGTTGGCAGAGCTCGCTATGCTCTTTAAGGACGATACGAAACATGGCAATGGCTTGTGACTCTTCAGACAAAGGTAAGCCGATACTGTGTTGAGCCGTTTCATACACATCCAGCAACCACAGTTTTTTATTCACTTTTCTACCCGTTACCGCATCGGCCTCTTTTACAAATTCTTCAAAACTCGATTTTAAAATAGAGCTTGGCGTAGGAAAATGATAAAGGAAACTTGTAAACCATTGAGCCCGAGAGCTATGAAAGTATTTTTCCGTTTCTGGAAAATAAAGGGGTAAATAATGATTCATAATGCTGTGTTGAACCCTTACTTTTCGTAAGGATACTTGATGATAGGTTTTCGCTAATTCTTGGATATCGTTAAATTGATGAAGAAGGGGATCATAATAAGTTTGCACTAATCCTGTTTTCAGGCAATGCAGAATCACTTGTGCATCTTTCGGATCATTTTTATCCCATGAATTATGCATCGCTTCGCGTGTTCGTGCTGCCGCCAAGGAAGCAATCAGATCAATCTTAAATCCTGCTACTTGGAGATGATAAGCCAGCGGGCGATGATAATTACCCGTGGCTTCTAAACCAATCCGACACGGTAAATTAAATCCGTGAAGAAGAGTAATTAACGATTGATAACTTTCCATTGCATTTGCCACTTTTAACTTTTTTCGCTGTCCGGTGGGTAATTCAATTAACACTTCGTTTGAAGCCTTCGCGACATCAATGGCTACTAAAACGACCAAACTTGTATTAAGATCAGACTGGGTCATAGTTAGGTACTCCTTCAGGTTAGATTTTGGTCAATTTAACACTTGAGGATTATCTCCTAACTATGACTTCCTTCAAAAGGTACTACGGTTCAGAATTTTTAAACCATCATTTATTGAGATATTTTACGCAACGAGGTAAGGTGGTTCAATTTACGCGCTCGAGACCGTATCGAAAGAATGATCAAGCACATGTTGAACAAAAGAATTGGACGCATGTTCGACATTTATTGGGTTATGATCGGTTTGATGATCCACGGCTGGTGGATTTATTAAATGACCTTTACAGACAAGAATGGAGTGACTATCAAAATCATTTTTGTCCGACGATGAAATTGATTGAGAAGCAAAAAATAAATTCACGCTACTACAAACGGTACGATGTACCGAAGACACCGTATGAGCGATTGATGAGCAGTGAAAAGATTAGCAAATTGATGAAGGATGCACTTTCAAAAAAGCATTTTGAATTAAATCCTTTTGAATTGAAGCGAAGGATAGAAAAGAAGTTGAAACGGATCTTTGAGTTTGTTTCAATCACGGATAAAGTCCGTCAACGGTTATAAAGGAGGCTGTGGACAACCTGATGGACGAAAGGAGGAAAACATCCGTGTTTCCCACCTTATCGCCCACAGGTCTGCCCACAGCAGCTGGATTGATCCAGCAGATTTTAAAGGTTCATTCGGTTACCATGAATTATGAGTCAACGATTCATACCTTCGGTTACCTTTTATTATGAGTCAACGCGTAGGCTTATCTTCTTGTTTTTCTAAGAAATATAAATAACCTGAGTTATGGATAAGCAATTTCTAACGGATTGAAAAATAAATATTCTTCGTCATTGCTGTAAGGGTTACGTAATTTGTTGACAGTTTTGAATCCATATTATTGAGAGAAATTAACTGTGAATTCCAAGGTGTCGTCATTGCGAGCGATTACGCTGAACGATCGTAAAAGGAGCACAGAAATTTCAGCGTAATCGCGCGGCAATCCAGGAAACAATGTTGAAAGGATCACTTCGTAAGCAAGCGCAGCACCTGGATTGCTTCAAAAATACGCTGTAAGTTCCTTCTTCTTTTCAAAACTGTTCAGCGTATTTTTTCGCAATGACGAAGCTTTTAGAGCAATTAATTAGTCAACGAATTGCGTAACCTTTATAATTGCGAGAAAATACTCTCAATAATGGTGAAAAGAAGAAGAAGCTAACAGCGTATTTTCGTGGCAATGATGGCCTTTTCTTATCCATAATTCAGGTTAAATACGATGTTCCAATCTCTTCAACAACCGTTCACGACCCAAAAGACGAAAAATACCGGCTAATTCAGGGCCTTGATCAGCGCCTGTTAAAATAAGGCGAAGAGGATGAAATAAAGCTTTGCCCTTAAATCCAGCTGCTTTTAAAACATCACATACAGCAGGATAATTAGTACCATGTACAGAAACAGCCTGTTTTGCGGTGATTAAAAAATCTTGCGGGATCTTGGCTAACTCAGCCAGTAACTCTGGACTTCGTTCTGGTGTACCTAATAATTGAATCACCCATTTTTGAGCATCCACTGGAAAAATAATATTGGCTCTGATGGTTTGAATCAATAAAAGGCGATCATTGATTGCAACGTTTTCAAGAGACGATTTTAACCAACCCAGCAAAGCTTCATCACTCATATGAGCAATCGCTTCTTTTTGCCAATGCAATAATTGTTCTGCATCATAACGTGCCGGCGATTTACTTAAATTCGTACAATCAAATCGCTGTGCTAAAACGTCAAAACTCATGAACTCTGGATTTTCATAATAATGCCCTAAGCGGGCTAAATAATTATTGATCGCTAAGGGTAAGTAACCTTGCTCACGTAATTCATGCACACTACGGCTGCCATTTCGCTTGGACAGCGGACTGCCATCATCGCCAGTGATTAATGAAATATGCCCATATTCAGGAATAGGAAGACCCAAGGCTTCGAGGATCATGATTTGGCGTGGCGTATTGGTTAAATGATCTTGGCCACGAATCACATGTGTCACGCCCATGAGCGCATCATCAATTGCATTACAAAACATGAAGGGCGAAGTGCCATCACCACGACGAATGATAAAATCACCGATGTCATTGGATTTAAAGTTTTGTTCTCCGTGCACGAGATCCTTAAATGAAATCGTTTCATGCTCTGGAATACGAAAACGCAACGTCGGTTTTAACCCTGCCGCGAGTTTCGCAGCAATTTCATCGGCCGATAATGATCGGCAGGTGCCTGAATAACGCGGTGCTGTTCCACTGGCGACTTGTACTTTGCGCATCAAGGTTAATTCAGCTTCAGAACAAAAACACGGATAGGCCCGACCGCTTGCTTCGAGAGCATGATAGTATTGATCATAAATCGGCTGGCGTTGCGATTGAAAATAAGGTGCGGCAGGCCCACCCACTTCTGGGCCTTCCTGCCAATCTAGCCCCAACCAATGTAAATCTTCTAAGAGCGCGTTTGTAAATTCATCCTTGGAACGTTCTTGATCGGTGTCTTCAATGCGTACTAAGAAAACACCTTTCTTGGCTATGGCATAGAGCTTACAAAATAATGCAGTACGTACATTTCCTATATGCATGGCGCCTGTGGGGCTGGGGCAGAAACGTGTTTTCAATTTTTTTACCGCGCTTTCTTCAACAATTCAGCGATCGCATTACCCATTTCAGCGGGCGAATCTACTGTCTTCACACCTGCTGCTTCAAGTGCTTTAAATTTATCAGCTGCCGTACCTTTACCACCGGCAATGATCGCACCAGCGTGCCCCATACGTTTACCTGCAGGTGCAGTCACACCAGCAATGTAGGAAACTACAGGTTTCGTGACATGCGTCGCAATAAATTCAGCCGCTTCTTCTTCAGCCGTTCCGCCAATTTCACCCACCATGATGATCGCTTCGGTTTGTGGATCCGCTTGAAATAAACGCAAAACATCAATAAACGTGGTACCAGGAATAGGATCACCGCCGATTCCGACACAGGTCGATTGACCTAGACCCAACTGGGTTGTTTGCCAAACGGCTTCATACGTCAATGTCCCTGAACGTGACACAATCCCCACACAACCTTGTTGATGAATATAGCCTGGCATGATCCCAATTTTACATTCGCCCGGTGTAATTAATCCTGGGCAATTGGGGCCGATTAAACGTGCGCGACTGTGATGTTCCAAATGATATTTGACCGCTAGCATATCAAGTGTTGGAATACCTTCTGTAATACAGACAATGATTTCAATACCTGCATCAGAAGCTTCGATGATGGCATCGCGGCAAAACGGCGCGGGAACATAGATCATACTCGCCGTTGCACCGGTTTTAAGTACTGCCTCTTTCACCGTATTAAAAACGGGCAATCCCAAATGCTCTTGTCCACCACGCCCTGGCGTGACACCACCAACCATCTTTGTGCCATAATTAATGGCTTGTTCCGAATGATATGTTCCTTGTCTTCCAGTGAACCCTTGGCAGATGACCTTGGTGCTTTTATTAATTAATATACTCATTTTGATGACCCTTTTAAATTTAATCGTTACTACTTAGCCTATTAAAAATCAGGCGAAAATACCTTTCGCGATGGGGAATTCTTAAGGGGGAGAAACGCGAGTTCTCCCCCTTAAGTACAAGCAAAAGCTTTGCTTTTGCGCCGCATCTAATTAGCCCGCTTTAGCCACTGCGTCCACAATTTTTTTCGCAGCATCGGTCAACCCTTTTGCAGCAATAATATTTAATGAACTTGCACTTAATTTTTCAGAACCTAAATCGGAATTATTGCCTTCCAATCGAACCACCACTGGAATTTTAATGCCCGTATCTTGCACAGCACCGATGATCCCATCTGCAATTAAATCACAGCGAACGATCCCACCAAAAATATTCACTAAAATACCTTTCACATTCGGATCAGACAAAATAATCTTAAACGCCTCAGTCACGCGCTCCTTGGTCGCACCGCCGCCGACATCCAAGAAATTTGCAGGTGAACCGCCGTGCAATTTAACAATATCCATAGTTGCCATCGCAAGACCTGCGCCATTGACCATGCAACCGATGTCACCTTCAAGCGGCACGTAATTAATTTCCCAATCATGTGCCCGATTCACGCGCTCATCTTCTTGGCTTGGATCACGCCATTCACGCAATAAGGGATGGCGGTACATGGCGTTATCATCGAGTGTGATTTTCGCATCTAAACAAATTAAATCACCGTTTTCATTGACAATGAGTGGATTGATTTCAAGTAAGCTCAAATCACATTCAACAAACATTTTGCCTAATTTAGGTAACATATCCATAAATTGTTTGGTTTGTTTGTCGGTAAGTTCTAAGCGATGTGCAATTTCCCAAGATTGAAAAGCCAATACACCCAAGAGTGGATCCACTTCAATTTTGAGGATTTTTTCCGGATGTTCTTCGGCAATTTTTTCGATTTCAACACCACCTTCTGTGGATGCCATAAAAACGACACGGCGTTTAGCACGATCAACTACAGCGCCTAAATACAATTCGCGTGTAATGTCACAAGGTTCTGCGATCAACACTTGATTGACAGGTTGGCCGTGTGCATCGGTTTGAAAGGTGACTAAGTTTTTACCGAGTAAATTTCTAGCCACTGACATGACTTCATCTATGCTGGAAACGAATTTAACCCCTCCTGCTTTTCCGCGACCACCTGCATGAACTTGGGCTTTAACCATCCAATTCTTTCCGCCAAGACGATTTGCGACGTCTTTTGCTTCTTCAGCATTGGAGGCTATTTCACCGCGCGTGGTGGGCAACCCGTATTTTGCTAAAAGTTCTTTACCTTGGTATTCATGTAGATTCATAAGTTCCTCTGGATTAAATTTTGGTAAATGAAAAAATCTTTTTTAATAAGACTGGATTCCCGCCTTCGCGGGAATGACGACCCGTACTGGATTCCCGCCTCTGCGGGAATGACAACACTAAAGATCCAAAAACAAGCGAGCAGGATCTTCCAAAAATTCCTTGATCGCAACTAAGAAGCTCACCGATTCTTTTCCATCAATGATCCGATGATCATAAGACATCGCCAAATACATCATCGGCCGAATCACAATTTGACCATCTTCAACGATCGGGCGCTGTTCGATCTTATGCATCCCTAAGATCGCACTTTGCGGCGGATTTAAAATCGGTGTCGACAATAATGATCCAAACACGCCACCATTGGTAATCGTGAATGTACCGCCAGTCATTTCTTCCATACTCAGCTTTCCATCGCGCGCTTTGCGAGCATACTCACCGATATCTTTTTCAATCTGCGCCATGCTGCATTGATCCGCATCTCGTAAAATGGGAACAACCAAACCACGTTCAGTGGACACAGCGATACCGATGTCATAATAACCGTGATACACCACATCTTGTCCATCGATCGAGGCATTGACGGCAGGAAAACGTTTGAGAGCCTCAACTGCAGCCTTAGTGAAAAATGACATAAATCCGAGTTTCACACCATGGCGTTTTTCAAAGCGATCTTTGTAGCGATCGCGCAATTCCATGACGGTTTTAAGATTAACTTCATTAAAAGTTGTCAGCATGGCCGTACCCTGTTGCGCTTGCAATAAACGCTCGGCAATGCGTGCGCGTAAGCGTGTCATCGCGACGCGTTTTTCAGGGCGCGCACCTTCGCTTAAAACAACTGACACTGACGCAGGCTTGATGAGATCATCCTTCGTGATCCGTCCACCCTTGCCTGAACCTTGCACGCCGCTAACATCGAGATCATTTTCAGCCACAAAACGACGTACGGAGGGACTTAGGTCAGATTTTACTTCTTGGGATTTAATTTCTTGGGGTTTTGCTTCTGAAGCTTTTTCTACTTTTGCTGCAGGCTTTTCTGCTTTTGGAGCTGCTGCACCTGCTTCGAGGGTGCCTAGAATTTCGCCGGCTAAAACAGTTTCACCACTTGCTTTAACGATCGACAAAACACCATCAGCCGGTGCTGTAACTTCGAGCACGACTTTATCTGTTTCCAGATCGACAAGGTGTTGATCGCGTTTAACAGCATCACCCACTTTAGCATGCCAGGTGGATACAAGCGCGTCTGCGACCGATTCGGGAAGTCCGGGGACTTTTATTTCTATTGCCATTTTTTTGCCTTTTGCTGATCAAAATTTCTTTGCTTTACATTGTTGGGTTACGCTCAGCCTTACGGCTGCACTAACCCAACCTACACACACCTCGTCATCCCGGAATTTAGTGGCTCTTAGCGCGTACTCGCGCTTTAGAGCCACTTAATATCCGGGATCCAGGAAATAAAAAAGATTTTTTCATTAAGAGAAGAAATCTCTTTTAAAAGACTGGATCCCCACCTCCGCGGGGATGACAATGAAAAAAATCCCATTTAATTCTCTTTACCCCAGCGCCTGTTCAACCATTTCCTTTTGCAATTTCGCGTGCAATTTTGCGTAACCCACGGCAGGAGCCGCTGCTTCTGCACGCCCAGCATAGGAAAGCGTTTGAGTGGCTGTGACATAACGACGTAAATAACGTTCTACAAAATACCACGAGCCTTGATTTTCATGTTCCTCTTGGCACCACACAATTTGTGCAGCCTTAGGATATTGCGCAAGAACCTCCTTCACTTCAGATTCTGGGAAAGGATACAATTGTTCAATACGAACAATCGCGATATCTTTACGATCGCTCGCACGACGTTGCTCAAGTAAGTCATAATAAGCTTTACCTGAACATAAAATTAAACGTTTCACTTCTTTTGCAGAAATGGGATCGATCTCAGGGATCACTAATTGAAATTCCCCTTGCGCTAAATCATCGATTGTTGAAACTGCTAATTTATGACGCAAGAGACTCTTGGGCGACATGATAATGAGCGGCTTGCGATACATTCTTAACATTTGACGGCGAAGCAAATGGAAAATCTGCGCAGGCGTTGTAGGCACACAGACTTGCATATTTTCTTGGGCGCACAATTGCAGAAAACGTTCCAATCGTGCAGAAGAATGTTCAGGACCTGCCCCTTCTTGGCCATGAGGCAATAAGAGGGTCAACCCACAAAGTCGACCCCATTTTTGCTCACAGGAACTGACAAATTGATCAAATAAAACCTGTGCACCGTTGGCAAAATCACCATATTGCGCTTCCCAAAGCGTGAGTGCCAAAGGTTCTGCACTGGCATAACCATATTCAAACGCCACCACCGCTTCTTCAGAGAGTACCGAATCATAAATAAAGAACGGCGCTTGCCCTTCGCTGACATGTTGCAGGGGAATATAAACTTGACCATTGTTGTAATCATGCAACACGGCATGACGATGTGAAAACGTTCCACGACCAGAATCTTGGCCGCTGAGCCGAACCGTATAACCTTGTTCAACTAAAGTTCCAAAGGTCATCGCTTCAACATATCCCCAATCCAGAGGTAATTCACCCGCCATCATTTTTTGGCGATGCTCATAGACTTTTGCAACTTGGGGTTGTAAGGCTAAATCTTCGGGCAGTGTAAATAGGGCTTTAGCAATTTTAACTAATTTATCTTTTGCGACCGCTGTTTTAACGGATTGTCGCCAAGGTTGTTTAATGTAGGGTTTCCAGTCTGAAATATATTGTTGATCAATACCCGTTAAAATATCGACCACAGGTAGACCAGCATCAAGCGCATCACGATAGGCTAAAACCGCCGCATCCACTTCTTCCTGTGTATACAAACCTTGTTCAATCAAACTCTGGGCATATAATTTAAAGGTGGTAGGATGATTTTTAATTTTATGATACATGAGCGGTTGCGTGCCCGAAGGTTCATCGGATTCGTTATGGCCCAAACGACGATAGCAAACCAGATCAATCACAATATCTTTTTTAAACCGCATCCGGTAATCAATCGCTAATTGCGTCACAAATACTGCCGCTTCAGGATCATCAGTATTGACGTGAAACACGGGTAAATCCAGCATTTTTGTGACATCGGTGCAATATAAAGTTGAGCGTGCATCTTTTGGATTACTCGTGGTAAACCCAATTTGATTATTGATGACGATGTGAATGGTTCCGCCCGTGGCAAATCCACGCACTTGCGAGAAATTAAACATTTCCATATTCACGCCCTGCCCTGTGAGCGCTGCATCACCATGGACTAATAAGGGCACAACTTGATCGCGGTGTTGATCAGCTCGACGATCTTGACGTGCACGCACAGAACCTTCAACCACGGGATTCACAATTTCAAGATGTGATGGGTTAAAGGCGAGAGCCAAGTGGATGGGGCCACCTAGTGTTTGCACATTGGAAGAAAACCCTTTATGGTATTTCACATCACCAGAAAAACCCTCTTCTCCAGGTTTGCCTTCAAATTCTTCGAAAAGTTCCTTGGGTGCCTTGCCGAGCGTATTGATCAAGACATTCAAACGACCACGATGCGCCATACCGATAACGATTTCTTTGACGCCTGCAGCACCTGCACGTTGTATGGATTCGCTCATCATGGGGATGAAAGACTCGCCACCATCAAGACCAAAACGTTTTTGCCCGATAAAGCGATTGCCTAAATACTTTTCAAGTCCTTCGGCTTTCAATAAATGTTTAAAGATTTCTTTTTTTTGTTCGGCTGAAAAAGGCGGGCGGGATTGGCAGCGTTCTAAACGTTCTTGGATCCAGGTTAATTCTTCAGGATCGGAGAGGTGCATGTATTCAACGCCGATCGTTCCACAATAGGTTTGTGTGAGAAGTTTGTGAAGTTCACGCAGTGGAAGTCGCGCTGGCGCGCCTACGAAATCGGTTTCAACAATTAAATCTAAATCTTGAGGACTCAGACCATGATGGTTGAGTTCCAGATCGGGAATTTGGGGTAATTCTTTGAGTGCAAGCGGATCGAGTTTGGCGCGTCTGTGACCATGGCTGCGATAAGCATTGGTAAATTGTTGGACATGCATTTGCTTTCGCAGATGTTCCGCATCAGCAGGTGTTGTAGCTGCAGCCATGCGAGGTTGTTTGGCTTGGTCTTTGAAAAAAGCTTGGATCGCAGAATGCGAGACATCAGCTGCTGCAGAACCGTTCACCTTGGGAAGGCTTGCAAAGTATTCTCGCCATGGTTGTTCGAGTTGTTCGGGGTTGGTTAAATAAGTTTCATAGAGTTCATCTAGGTAGCCACTATTCCCGCCAGAAAGGCCGGAGGTGGACCAGAGGGTTTGCATGTCACTCATAGTAGCTCTTTACGTTTGATCATTAAAAATGTTTCGTAAGTATAGCTCTATGGGAGGGTGATTGACAACCTACCGTAGTAATTCATCCAATTTCCCGGCCCGATCGAGGGCGGATAAATCATCAAATCCGCCAATGTGTTGGTTGTTAATAAAGATTTGGGGGACAGTGCGGCCTGTGGTGCGTGATTGCATTTGCGCTAGAGCATTGGGGTCGAGGTCGATCCGAAATTCAGTGTAAGCTGCTTTCTTTTTACGCAACAAATCTTTAGCCCATTCGCAGTAGGGGCAGTTGGCTTTAGTGTAGATTTCGATGGTGGGCATTTTGTATTAACCTCAAAAGTAGGTTGGGTTAGCGTACTCGCGTAACCCAACAAATCAAATCTGCAAAACACGGATTTGTTGGGTTACGCGAGTACGCTAACCCAACCTACACCATTTTTAATTAGTTTTACTCAACTCTTCACCAACGGCATACTCGCCCCAACCCAAGCCAAAATCCCGCCCTTTAAACACAATAAATCAGAAAAACCCTGCTTGTGTAAAAGTCGGGCTGCTTTTACGCTCTCCTGCCCATTGGCACAACATAGGACACAGAGATCCAAAGTATGTTTTTGTAATTTGTGCTCGGATTGCGGAAAATGGTTGAAGGGGATACTCATCGCGCCAGCAATATGCCCTTTTTTAAACAGAGAGGCGTCACGGATATCGATCACTTTCGCATTTTTTCGATTGATCAATAAAACCAAGTCGGCGGGCGAACAAAATCGGATCCCCAAAAACCGATCAGAATATTCATTAACGACCAAGGCAATTGCAACGAGTACAAATGCTGCGACCAATCCCCAGTGTGCAAAAATAAATTGATGAAGTTGGGTCATTTAAATCTCTTCTTTTAACATCGCTTGGCGAAGATCATGAATCGCTTGCGTCGGATTTAATCCCTTGGGGCACACATCAACGCAATTGGCAATCGTCCGACAGCGTGCAGCTTTGTAATTATCATCGAGCTTATCTAAGCGATCTTGTGTCGCCGTATCGCGTGAATCTTGGACAAAGCGATTGGCTTGCAGTAATCCAGCTGGCCCAACGAATTTGTCAGGGTTCCACCAATACGACGGGCAGGAACTCGTGCAACAGGCACAAAGAATACATTCATACAGACCATCCAGTTTGGCGCGCTCTTCCGGTGATTGCAAACGTTCCTTCGCGGGAGGCGGTGTATCGTTTTGCAGGTAAGGTTCAACTTGCTCGTACTGCTTGTAAAACTGCGTCATGTCGACGATTAAATCTTTGACGACGGGAAAACCTGGCAAGGGACGAATGGCAATCGGTTGCTTGAGCGAGGAAAGCGGCGTGATGCAAGCCAAGCCATTTTTTCCATTGATATTCATGCCATCGGATCCGCAAACGCCTTCACCGCAAGAGCGACGAAAGCCTAAGGTTTCATCTTGCTCTTTTAATTTGATGAGTGCACCGAGCAGCATCATGTCGGATCCCTTAGGGATTTCCAAGATGAATTTTTGCATATAGGGTTTCGCGGGCGCTGCAGCCGGTGAATCGTCGGGCTGGTAACGGTAGATGGAAAATTCTATTTGGGTTGTTTCGTTCATAATTTCCTCAAACTTACTGAGTTCTGGATCTGCTGCGAAGTTCGGCTCACAACACGCAGAACTTCGCAGCAGATTCAGAACTCATACTTTTAATAAACACGTTCCTTCGGTTCAAACTTCTCAACAAATTTCGGGGCCATATTCACAGGCCTGAAGCTGATGCGATCATCATCCATAAAATACACGGTGTGTTTGATCCAATTCGCATCATCCCGTTTTGGATAATCTTCACGCGAATGTGCACCACGACTTTCCGTACGTGTGATGGCGGATTTAGCTGTTGCGCGTGCAACCGCCATTAAATTATCTAATTCTAACGCTTCAACACGCGCCGTGTTAAAGACATTTGATTTGTCTGGAATATAGGTATGTTTTAAAGCTTCAGTTAATTCTTCAAGTTTAGTAAAGCCCTTATCCATGTATTCGCCTAAACGGAACACACCAAAATCTTCTTGCATCGTTTTTTGCATTGCAGCGCGAACATCATGAACACGTTCACCACTTTGGCGTTGTTCCCAACCATTTAAACGCAAAAGCGCCTTATCCATTTCTTCCTGATCAGGTTGTAAAAGTGGCATCTCGTGAATGTGATCTTCCAAATGAATCCCTGCACCGCGTCCAAAGACGACTAAATCCAACAAGGAATTACCGCCTAAACGATTTGCACCATGCACAGAAACGCAGGCACATTCACCCACAGCATATAAACCTTCGACGATTTCATCTTGTCCATTTTTCTGAGTTAATGCTTGGCCGTGAACATTCGTTGGAACACCACCCATCATGTAGTGACAAGTTGGAACCACAGGAATCGGATCTTTAATCGGATCCACGTGCGCAAATGTCATCGCTAATTCACGGATCCCAGGTAGACGGGATTTAATTAAATCTGCCCCTAAGTGATCCAATTTGAGTTTGAGGTAATCAATGCCCTTCGGATCAAAGCCTTTTCCCGCGCGCATTTCCAAAGCCATTGAACGCGAAACCACATCACGCGAAGCAAGATCTTTCACATGGGGCGCATAACGTTCCATAAAACGCTCGCCATCTTTATTGATCAAATAACCACCCTCACCTCGACAACCTTCGGTGACCAAAACACCTGCACCCGCAATGCCCGTCGGATGAAATTGCCACATTTCAAGATCTTGCACAGGTAATCCAGCGCGCAAAACCATGCCCACGCCATCGCCGGTGTTGATCAGGGCATTCGTCGTGGATTGGTAGATCCGCCCTGCTCCACCTGTGGCCAAAATTGTCGCTTTCGCATTGAAAAAAACAACTTCGCCAGTTTCCATACACATTGCCATCACGCCAACAATCGCCCCACTGGCGGATTTGACTAAATCAAGCGCATACCATTCACTAAAAAATAAGGTTTTTTGACGTAAATTGCTTTGATACAAAGTGTGCAACAAAGCATGGCCCGTACGATCAGCCGCAGCACAGGTGCGTGCCGCTTGCTCTCCCCCAAAGTTTTTCGATTGCCCGCCAAAGGGACGTTGGTAAATCTTGCCTTCGTCGGTTCGCGAAAAAGGAAGCCCCATGTGTTCGAGTTCATAAACCACTTCAGGCCCTGTCTTGCACATGTATTCGATTGAATCTTGATCGCCAAGATAATCGGAACCTTTGACGGTGTCATACATATGCCAACGCCAATCATCATTCGGATCAGCATTGCCTAGCGCGCACGTGATTCCACCTTGTGCTGAAACAGTATGTGATCGTGTAGGAAAAACCTTGGTGATCACCGCCACGCGTAGCCCTGAGTTAGCCAGCCGCAATGAGGCAGACATGCCTGCGCCGCCACCGCCGATGATGATTACATCAAATGTTTGTTTTGGTACTGGTTTTGATAAAGCTAGAGCCATGAGTTTTTTAACCTACTTTTATAGAATAATCCGAAGTCCCCACGCAAAAAATAGCGCAAGCCCCGCAATCAAAAGCACCTGCGCACTAGCGCGCAGGTACAAAGGTTTAAGGTAATCGGTGATCACGGTCCAAACGCCGATCCAAGAATGAACAATCAAACTGAGCAGCGCCATCAAGCTGAAGATTTCCATACTCGCGGTATGAAAAAAAGCTTTCCATTGGTCGTAGGTCAGTGGGGAATGCGTGATGAAAAACCCGAGCAGCACGAGTACATAGAGCCCGAGAATCACGGCGCTGATGCGTTGGAAAATCCAATCGCGTAAACCTGAACGCGTTAAACTGAGAGCAGCTGCTACCATATCCAAACTCCTGCAATGAGGATCATGATGATCGCAATGATTAAACTAATTTTTGAACTGAGGCGAATGGCAGCAAGCGATCCGAAAAAGCCTGCATCCATGAGCAAATGCCGTACACCCGCGACAACATGATAAAGCAAGGCGCTAAGTATACCCCAAACGATGAATCTCATCGTCACGCTTTCCATGCAGTGTTGGAGGGTGTAGAACCCCGAAGCACTCGACAAAGAGGCTTGCAGCATCCAGAGGAGGATGGGGATTGCAAAAAAAATGATCACACCGGAAATACGGTGAAGGATGGAGATGATGGCAGGCAATGGAAAATGAATGGTTGTCAACGCTAAATTGATAGGTCGCTTGTTCACGCTTTCCCCTTGTAGGCTTAAAGTAGAATCATTGTGACGGTTTTTATGGATTTATTCAAGGGGATCGAAGAGAATCAGAAGACAGCTAGAGTTCTTTGAACTTCCAAGCTGCATAAAATCTCATATAATTGCCGCAGTCCAGCCCCAATATCCTGTGTCAAATGGATCCGCAACACCCGTCGTGAACGTTGGGCCAATACTTCGAAATCAGCCTGTGCTTGAGCCCTTAAGACGAGACCAAAGGTATACGTTTCTCCTGGGATTGAAATATCGTGATCAGGGTCTGCTGTAATTTGTAAAAAAACGCCTGTATTAGGTCCGCCCTTATAAATTTGTCCTGTCGAATGTAGAAATCGTGGACCAAATTCAAGGCAGGTTGCTACTCTTTTTGCATCGCGAATTAACAATCTACTTTGTTGCAAGAGCACAATATGTGCTTCTGACATTTCAATAAAAGCAGATAAATCCACATAGTCACCTGGACATACACGAGCCAAATGTGCACGTAAATAGGCTTCTATACTTGGAATGCCCTTTAAATGTCGATTGAGATCACGCGCATTTGTTTCATCTGTAAATAATTGAAAACCTTGATCTGAAAAAATAGGTTCATCTTGTGGCATTTTTCCTGTTTTTTGGTGAATTGCCATTAATTCCATCGTACGCACTTTACTCGCTTCAACATCAGGTTGATTAAATGGATTCACGCCCAAAATACTACTTGCAACAGCCGTGGCCAGCTCCCAGCGAAATAATTCAGCACCCAAATGTAATTTATTATCCAAATTACAACGCACAACGACTTGCCCTGCTTTTTCTAAAGCAATAACCCTACGTTCTTGCTCAGGATCAGGATCCAACGTTAAACAAATATAGGCAAATAGCCGATCATGGCCATAAACACTTAGATTTCCCAGAGGCTCTTGATCAACAGGAATAATACCTCGACCTTGTTTGCCCGTGGATTCTGCAATTAATTGTTCCAGCCAAGCACCCAAGGCTGTAATCCCTGGCGATGTAATAAACGTCAGTTTATCCTTACCCTGTTTTGCACAAACCCCTAAAATAATCCCTAACATTACACCGGGATTATCTTGCAATGAAGTCATTTGCGCGCACAGATCCATCATGTAGCGAGCTTGCTCTAAAAAATATTTTATATCAATACCCATCAATCCTGCAGGAGCCATGCCAAAATTAGATAAAGCTGAATAACGCCCACCTATGGAAGGAAGACCGTAAAATATCGCTTTAAAATTACTTTTTTGAGCAAGATGATCCAACGATGAATTCGGATCAGTGATCGCAGCAAAATAAGATCCAACGTCTGTTTTACCAACCACATCTTGTACTCGGCGATAAAAGTATTTTTTAAAGAGATTGGGCTCTAATGTACTACCTGATTTACTGGACACGATAAAAAAAGTAGTTTTTAAATCAAGTTGATCATCTAAATGGCGTACTTGTGAAGGATCGGTTGAATCTAAAATATGCAACCGTGGATGATCATCAACCTTCCCAAATGTTTCAGCCATCATCGCTGGACACAAACTTGAACCACCCATGCCAAGTAAGACAATATCCGTAAACGCTGCGGCTTTAAGCTCTTGCGCAAGAGCTTTTATTTTTTGTAGTTCAGCACACTCTAACTCAGGAACACTTAACCAACCTGTCCATTTGTTTTCATCTTGGTTTGTCCATAGGGAAGAATCACTTGCCCATAAGCGTTGTAATTTATTTTTTTTTTGCCAGTTTTCAAGTTCTTCTGAAATGGCAGGGGCTAGAAGGCCTGGAGAGAATTGGAGTGTGTTGGTTGTTTGATTCATATTTTTTAAAGGTATAATTTGGGAAGATCATCTCGCAAATAAACTTTAAACTCTTCTGCGACCTCAGGATGACGCAAAGCGTACTCAATCGTCGCTTGCAAATAACCCAATTTATTCCCGCAATCATAGCGCTTCCCTGTCAGGTAATAACCATAAATAGCTTCTTTTTGCAAAAGATTTGAAATCGCATCCGTCAATTGAATTTCACCCTTAGCATCTGGTTTTGTTTCTTCAAGCGCCTTAAAAATTGAAGGTTGCAAAATATACCGTCCCACGACGGCTAAATTAGACGGTGCTTTTTCAGGTTCTGGTTTTTCAACAATATGGGAAATACGATGCAAACACTCTGAGTCCTTTCCAATCTCAACAATCCCATATTTTTTTGTATCCTCAATGGGCACATGTTCCACTGCAAGAACGCTTGACTGTGTCTCATTATAGACATCTAGCATTTCACGTAAGCATCCGTGAGATCCTTCTTGAATTAAATCATCTGCCAATAAAACAGCCACAGGCTCATCATCAATTAAACTTTTAGCACATAATACAGCATGCCCCAACCCTAGTGGATGCATTTGGCGAATATAGAGGCAAGTCACACCCGATGGCAAAATATCTTGCACAATTTTCAACAACTCTAATTGCCCACGCTCTTGCAGTTTTACTTCTAATTCATAATTACAATCAAAATGATCTTCAATCGAGCGCTTGCTATAACTTGTGATAAAAATAATTTGTGTGACACCCGCCGCGATTGCCTCTTCTACCGCATATTGGATCAGCGGTTTGTCAACGATCGGTAACATTTCTTTAGGTGTGGCTTTCGTCACGGGCAAAAAGCGCGTCCCTAGGCCGGCAACGGGAAAAATTGCTTTTTTAAGAATACGGGTCATGATCAGATCTTTCTCTCTTTATGCTTAAGAGAGTAGTCTAACACGGCTTTTGCTTTTTTTTTCAGCTTTCTTCAAAGTGTCAAAAATCGAGTTAATTTCTCAAAAGGAAGGAATCTTTTTTGATAGACTGGATTCGAGGTCCTTCGCTTATGCGGAGGTGCCATGCTTTCAGCATGGCACCTCCGCAGGAATGACAATGACAATCTCATGCTCTTCCCCATCATCCGCCAACTCAACCGTATCCGACACCTCGCCCTCAGTAACAATACGCACCGTAATCCGATAAACCGCACGACCAAAACGATAATCCAAACGATACCCTTCCCAACCCTCAGGCAACACGGGCGCAAAACGCAAACGCCTTCCCTCCTCCAAATGTACACCCAACAAGGTCTCCACAATCAAACGGTATAACAACCCGGCAGCCCCCGTGTACCAACTCCAACCACCCCGCCCAGTATGAGGCGCCACACCATAAACATCTGCAGCCACCACATAAGGCTCAAGCTTATAACGCTCAATGTCTGCGAGATCACGCCCATGGTTGATAGGATTAATCAAATCAAATAATTCCCAAGCCCTTTCTTTTTCACCCAAGCGCGCAAACGCCATCGCCGCCCAAACAGCCGCATGGGTATACTGCCCTCCATTTTCACGGATCCCAGGCACATAACCTGTAATATAACCAGGACTCGGCTTCGAGTGATCAAAAGGCGGCGCCAGCAATTTGATTAACCCTTCAGCAGAACACACCAAACGATCATACATGGAACTCAATGCCGTTCGAGCACGAACAGAATCAGCAGCACCCGATAACACCGCCCAACTCTGCGCAATAGAATCAACCTGGCATTCACGATTACCCACAGATCCCAATGGACTCCCATCATCAAAATAAGCACGACGGTACCACTGCCCATCCCACGCTTCTTCAATATGCACCTGTAATTTTTCACACTCCGCCCTACAATGCCCCGCAAACAATTCGTCACCGTAACGCATCGCCACAGGTACAAACTGCTTAAGCACGCTGAACAAGAAAAAGGCCAACCATACACTCTCACCCTTTCCTGCCTTCCCAACTTCACTCATCCCATCATTCCAATCACCTGATCCCATCAACGGTAAACCATGCACACCGAATTTCAAACCATGTTGAATTGCACGCACAGCATGTTGATACAAACTTGCCGTGCTCCCAAGTGTCGGTAAATCGTAATAAGATTCTTCATCCGCATTCAAGGTCCGTCCCCGTAAAAAATGGACCTTTTCATCTAACACCGCATTATCCCCGGTCGTTTCAAGGTAATAACACAATACAAAGGGCAACCATAAAAAATCATCCGAGCAGCGCGTACGCACGCCCCGGTTTTGCGGCGGATGCCACCAATGTTGTACATCCCCTTCTTCAAATTGATGCGCTGCACACATTAATAAATGTGCACGTGTTAAGTCAGGGGAAATTGAAGTTAATGCCATCACATCCTGCAATTGATCACGAAAACCAAAGGCACCACCAGATTGATAATAACCACTACGTCCCCAAAGTCGACTTGATAATGCTTGATACAATAACCAACCATTGGCCAATAAATTCAGTGTTGGATCGGGTGTATGCACTTTCACAGTCCCGAGTATATTCTGCCAATGTTTACGTAAAGCAACCAAAACAACTTGTGCCGCATTCCCCCGATGGCGCTCGACTAAACCCTCTGCTTCTTGCTTATCTTTGCCAGCCCCCAAAATAAAAACAATCTCTCGCGATTGATCTTGCGCCAAATCAAAATTTAATTGGATAGCGGCGCACGGATCCAAACCTGCGCCAACACGTCCTGATAAACGCTGGCGTTTCAGCGCGGCAGGTCCTTGCAAACTGCCATTACGCCCGATAAATTCAGCGCGATCCCCTGTTACAGTACGGGAATTTAAACCTAAATTCGAGGTCGTTGCGTCAAAAAATGCTGTACGTTCATTAAATTCTATATTGTAATGATTCTGTGCGAATAATGTCCCATTCGAAGAAAGTTCAGTGACTACATGCATACTCTGTTTCGTTCGTAAATCACCCAGCACCCAGGTGACAAAACCTGTGGCTGATAAACGGCGCAACTGCGATGAATCATTGCGTAGTTTTAATACCATAAATTTAAGAGGTGCATCCGCAGCCACATACATCGAAAGCTCAGAATAAATTCCATGTTCAATATGCTCAAAAATACTGTAACCAAAACCATGTCGTGTTTGATAATCACCACTACCGCGGCAAGGCAAGGCCGTCGGTGACCAATACTCTCCTGTTTCCTCATCACGTAAATAAAAAGCTTCGCCACTTGAATCCTTCAACGGATCATTATCCCAAGGCGTCAAACGAAATTCATGCGCATTGTCCACCCACGTGTAACCTTGCCCACTTTCAGACACCAATGATCCAAAATTTGGATTCGCTAAAACATTTGCCCAAGGTGCAGGTGTGTTCATCCCTTCTGCCAAATGGATCACATATTCATCACCAGCATGATTAAAACCACCGAACCCGTTAAAAAGTTGAAGCGTATCTGGACGAATGATCCGCTGTTGCGGAATAAATCGACGTGGCAATGGACTCACTTTCAACAGCGGCATCACGGGCGGATGAATACTATGGCGGTTCAACTGTTCTTTTAATGTGCCTCGTTGATCGGATAAAATCACGCGTGCAACTGATTGCAATAAAATGCAATCTTCCATCGGTATTTGTTCCGCAACACGTACAATGATACTCCCCGCTGATTCACTCACCGTTGCAGTGGTAATCAAACTCATAATTTGATCTTGCAACGATTGCCGATAACTGACGTGCTCTTGATTTAAAATGACAAGATCAACAATCAATCCTTTGCGTCGCCAATAGGCTTGTGCTTGTATGAGTTGGCGAACCAATTCAAGATTAGCGACATCTTCAATCTGCAATAAAATAATCGGCAAATCACCTGAAATAGAATAACCCCATAAGCCAGACTGTCCACGCCGATTCGTGGCTAAAATAGAAGGTTTTGCCCGCTGTTTTGGGCTTGTGTAAATGATCGCACTGGCCAACTTTTCGTAAAGCCGTGCATTGGCTTCCGTGATATTAAGCTGATGCAATAACACTTGAGCATGTGTCCAAGCCAAACCAAAAATACGATTAGCTAAACGATGATCTTGATATTTTTCCACCAAGGCCATGCAATGATCATGTGTATCGGCTATACCTGTAATCAGATCGAAAGTGACTAAGGCATCTGCTTCCAACACGACTTGACAACGAATCGCCATGATAGGATCCAACACAGCACCCGCCGTATTGGATAATCCACCCGGTGTGATCATCGCCAAGGGTGCAGCCAACGTGCGACCACGGCCAATAAAACGCGCGCGATCGGTTTCAAACGATAAGGTATACGGCTCATCACTGTACACATTGAGAAGATGACATAACCACGGTGGGATCTGCTCATCATTTTGCGGACGACGTGTCGCTAACAAAGTGTGTTTTTCTGGTAAAATTTGAGTTTCTACAAATAAATTACTAAATGTAGCTTGTGCTTGATCGGCCGCTTGGGGTGCTAAGACAATTTCACCATAACTGGTAAATTCAATCGTGCGACGAATTTTAGATCGATTATGAATACGCACTCGCCGCAATTCAATATCATCTTCAGGCGACACAACGACTTCAGTGCGCGTATCTAACCTTAAATCTGTACGACTAAATTCAACATGCGCATCTGAAAATACCGCTTTAAATTGATCCACCGTACCGGCTGTAGGTTGATAATTGGTCGACCAAAATCCCCCCGTTGTCACATCGCGCACGTAACTAAATAATCCCCAACCATCACAGGTGCTATCTTCACGCCATCGCGTAATCGCCAGTTCTTTCCAACGACTATAACCACCACCTGCCTGTGTGATCACTACATGATAGCATCCATTGGAGAGCAACTGAACTTGTGGGCTGCGTGTGTTCGGTGTATTAAAGACACGTATCGACGCCTCAGGGCGAGTAGCTGCCACATTAATATCAGGTGATTTTGGAATTTGCAAATAAGACGCGGTAGGTTTTGGAACCCGTTCTTGCAAAAGCAGTGATGTAGCTTGAAATAAGGGATCGGCCATGAAACGTTTTTGCATGGGCTGATCATGTAACAGATAAGAAAATGCCAAAAAGCTCATCCCTTGATGATGTGCCATAAAAGAACGCACCAAGGCTCTCTTATTATCGGGCGGCAAACGCGCAGGTGTAAAATCGATGGCTTCATAAAAACCCAAAGGACCTGTCGCATGTTCGGTCGCTAAACGTTGTAAATTAAGACAAGCGGCTTCAGGAGCGACCATCAGTGCCATCACGCTCGCATAGGGTGCAACAACCAAGTCCTCTTCTAAACCCCGTTTAAGACCTAAACCCGGCACACCAAAGGCTCGATATAAATAATTAAATTGTGTATCGACGGCATTATACCCTGATTCTGAAACACCCCAAGGAACACCACGATGCTTGCCATAATTGATTTGCCGCCTCACTGCCGTATGATAAGTTTGATCTAATAATGTATCGGAGTAAGTGGGCATCACTAAGAGCGGCATTAAATACTCGAACATCGAGCCACTCCACGAGACCAAAATAGGTTCGCCACCACTGGCTACCAACAATCGACCGAGAGCAAACCAATTTTCCTGCTGTATTTGCCCCTGCGCAATGCCAATAAAACTACCAAAACGGGCTTCAGACGCGAGTAAATCATAATTACTGGGATCGCGCCGCTGCTCATCCACATTAAAACCAATCGTCATTAAATAATTGGCTTCGTCATAGAGGAAACTTAAATCCATCTGTGCCAGAGAGAAAGCTTGCAGCGCTAATGTTTTGATAAAATCCAATCGTTCTCTCGCCCATTCGCTGGCTTGCTTTTCTTCTAAATGTGCAATTTCTTTTAAAGAAGTCTTTGCTGTTAGTGGAGAAAACTTTGCATATAAATTAATTTCATCGTAGAGTGCTTGGCATTGTGCTAATAATTTATTGGACCATGGCATCATTTCTTCTGGCAATGTTAATGCCATAATTGCCTTAGCCGCATCAATTAATGTTACACAGGCATTTAATGCATCCGTTTCATTTTCAAGTGATGATCGTGCTGTTTGTACAACCGTTTGAAAATGAGTCATTTCTGGCGGTAATGCGCTCATCATGGAGACTAAAACATCACAAGTATCTTCCAATCCATCTAAATAGCGTGCATTCAACAAAGGTGCATTTGAGAGTGCAAATAAACCTTGCCTCAAGGTTAAAAGATGACCGGCCAGATTCCCACTGTCCACGCTTGAAATATAACGCGGCAATAAGGGTTCTAACGTTTCAGTATTGTACCAATTGTATAAATGACCCCGATATCGTTCAAGCTTGTTCATCGTTGCCAAAGCATTGCTCGTACGTTCAATTAAGATGCTAATTGGAATATAACCAAAATCATACGCTGTTAAATTTGCCAATAAAGCCAGTCCCATATTTGTGGGCGATGTACGTCGCGCTAAAACAGCAACGGGCACTTCTTGGTAATTATCCGGTGGTAACCAATGATCCGCTGCTGTGATAAACGTTTCAAAAAAGGCCCACGTTTTACGCGCCATTCTACGCAAAAAACGTATTTGTTCTGCATCAAGCTGATGTTCAGCTTTTTGAATCGGTTGACTCAAACCCCGTAAAATCAAGGGTGAGGTCAACCATAAAAACAATAAGGGTGTTGCCGCAAATAACGATTCAAATCGATGATGCAGAAGCAAAAGGAATATTGAGACAAGAGCTACCGCAGGCCCAACCCACAAATTGACAATCCAGGCTCGCTTTGTATTTTTCAGCGTTTGATCCACTTGATCCGATGGCGTCCATTGCAGCAAATGCCGCTTAGAAATCAACAGACGCCAAAGGGTTCGCACAATGGCATCCATGCTATAAATTGCTTCATGCGGCAAACAGGTCAAATATAGTGCTAATTGCGCCAGACGTCGGCGAATGATATGAGTCATATTGACAATATGCTGATGTGTTAATTGATCAGACGGTTTACGCACTAATTCAATGAGTGTAATCACGAGTGTCGGTACAATAATGATCGCGAGAATAATACACAACCAAAAGCCGGTGGGCGGTAATAAAGTCCAATTTAATCCCAAGAGCAATAGAAGTGCCACAGGCACACCACTGCGCCGTAAATTATCGAATATTTTTATTTTTGATAAAGTTGATAAAGGATTTTTTACCCGACGGCCATGTCCATTAGGTACCCAGGGAAACAACCAAGCCAGGAGTTGCCAATCACCACGGATCCAACGCACACGGCGTTTCGCATCGGCTAAATAATTGCTCGGTGACTTTTCATACAAAGGTACATCACTTAAAAACCCCGCACGCAAATAACAACCTTCCAATAAATCATGGCTGAGAATACGATCATCAGGAAAACGTTCTCCGAGGACTTCTTCAAAGACATCAACATCATAAATGCCCTTGCCAATGAAAGAGCCTTCATCAAATAAATCTTGATAAACATTGGAGACCGCTCGAGTATAGGGATCAATACCTAATTCACTGCCGGTGAGCTGCGTATAAAGCGTTGGCTTGCGACTTGATAACGCCTCAGCCACACGGGGTTGTAAAATACCGTGCCCTGCAATCACGGTTTGCTTGCTTGGATCTAAACGTGGACAATTGAGCGGATGGGCCATGGTTGCAATCAATTGTCGCGCGGATTCACGAGGCAACAGCGTATCCGTATCGAGAGTGATCACATATTTAACGTCAGCCAATACTGCCGTTCGCCCCACGATTGATGAAAAAGCGCTCTGATTATTCCCGCGTAATAAATGATTTAAGTCGCTTAATTTACCGCGTTTTCGTTCCCTACCCATCCAGACCCGCTCACTGGCATTCCATCGGCGCGGCCGGTGAAAAAGAAAAAAAATATCTTGCTCTTTACCTGAATAACGGGCATTGAGCTCGGTGATTCGCATATGAACCAGCGCGATGAGGGCTGCATCTTCTGGCCTATACTCTTGCGGTGCATCGTTAAAATCGGTGAGTAAGGCAAAATGCAGATGCGGATCCCGATTACCGAGAAAACGCACTTCAAGCGCTTCAACCAAGGTTTCAATACTCGCTTCACTGCTCAACATCGCAGGAACAACAACGAGCGTACGACATGAAGCAGGAATACCTTTTGTAAAATCCAAGCGCGGAAGTGTTTGAGGGGGTACTAAAAGAGCAGCGCCTAAATTAACCAAGCCCACAGCCAATTGGCTACCACATAGGGCAATCACAACACCTAATAACCAGAGCCCGATCGCACTAACACCACTGTAGCTTGCTTTGAATAATAAAAGAGCGGTTAGTCCTGCTGTAATGAAGAGCGTCGATCCCAAATAACTAAATAATGCGCGTCGTCGCACAAAATAGCGTAGTTTTTGAATCCATGTTCGCCGCACACCAAGTACTTTATTTAATTGCAGTAAGCCCCGATCAATTAAATAAAAACCAACATGACGTTGAATAGAATAATCATTTTTTGATAACAGAGAAGGCTGCACCGATCCGTGTTGTGGGATCGGTGCAGCCTTCTCCGTTGCTAATTCAATGGCTGCTTTTGCAACTTCTGGTTCTGAACACATACTCATGCGTGCTAACCGTTCGATCGCATGGCGATAACGATCTCGCGTACCAAAGTCCATTTTGGGATAGGTTCCGGTCGGATCCTGTTGCAAGATTGCTTCAACCACACTTAAGGATTCGACAAAATCACGCCAATCCACTTCCTTTAAACGCCGCAAACTGGTGATGCTATTACTCACCGTCACTTGATCAGCGGCTTGATGTTTATTTTCTTCTTGCACCCGCTGTTCAATCGTCAACCCTTCTTCAGCTAAGTGTTGCTCGATCCAGCTCAGCGGTAATGCCAAGGCAGCACCCTGTAAACGTCGGGCTAATTCTGCGACAAAGGCACTGCTCATGATCGGTTCAGAACGCGCCATGTCGGCTAGGACGATCACTAATTTTTTGGGATCAGAGGCCGCGACATTTAACATACGCTCTGCCCAGTTATAGGCTAAATGACGATCATTTCGGTCGGCGACAATACGTTGACTGGCGCGACTTAAATTTTCCATGAGCGCGATACCCAAAGCAATTGGAATAGCCCATAATTCACCCAATGTCAGCGGCGTTGCGCTTTGATAAGCAGTAACAAAGCGAGTTAAACTCTCTAAATCCCAACGCCCATCACCATGTTGAATAATTTCAAGGGCAATATCATAAACGCGAGGATAACCGGATAATCCACCGGCTAATTGTGGCAGTGCTTGACCATATCCCTTGGGAAGATGGCGGCGAATGGCGTGAATTTGTTCTTGGATCAAATAGAAATTATCGAGCAACCATTCGCTGGCCGGCGATAATTCATTGTGCGTCACTGTCTTTTTTGCTAAAATCTCACACGATTGTGTGAGGATCGCTTCACTTTCGGATAAGCGACTCAACAATAAACTTGGCGCTAATTTCTGCGTGAGCCTATGCGAGAGCGCCAGCGTAATCCCATGGCGTTCCATCTGAATGGCACTAAATAGCTCTGCTGGAGGATGTAACCGTTTAAAGTCAGCCTCAACGGTAGCTTTGCCTTTTATGAATGTCGCTTGAATGCGTTTGATGAGAGCTTTTATGTCGATGTTCAAGAGCCTCTACACTCCAACCTCATCCAACGAAATCCCCAAACCTTTGGCAACACCGCGGCCATAATCAGGATCTGCCTTATAAAAATGGCTGATCTGGCGCAATTGAATCGCTTTAGGAATAGACGTCATGGCACGAACGAGATTACCAATAAGCTGCTGTTTTTGATCGGCGCTCATCAAGCGATACAAATTTCCTGCTTGTGAATAATCTTCATTATTTGTATGGTGATCATAACGTGCCGCATCACCACAAATTTTCAAGGGTGGCTCGCTAAACTTTTTATCATCAATCGGCCCATTAAAACTATTGGGCTGATAATTAACGCTACCATCATAATTCCCATCAAAACGCATATGTCCATCACGGTGATACGTATTCACGGGGCAACGTGGTTTATTCACTGGCAGTGCCGCATAATTAATACCGATGCGATAACGGTGTGTATCGGCATATGATAATAAGCGCGCTTGAAGCATTTTATCCGGTGAAGCACCTAATCCTGGCGGCAAATTAGAAGGTTCAAACGCAGCTTGTTCCACTTCAGCAAAATAATTATCAGGATTACGATTTAATTCTAAAATACCGACATCCATCATCGGGTAATCTTTGTGCGGCCAAACCTTGGTGAGATCAAAGGGATGAATCGCATACGTTTCAGCCTCTTTTTCAGGCATGATTTGCACTTGCACTTTCCACTTTGGATAATCGCCTTTTTCAATCGCGTTGACTAAATCACGCCGATGATAATCCAAATCTTCACCCGCAATTTTAGCAGCCTGCGCATCGCTTAAGCATTGAATGCCTTGCATGGTTTTTAAATGCCATTTGATCCAAAAACGTTCACCTTTGTGATTCCAAACACTGTAGGTGTGAGATGAATAGCCGTTCATATTGCGATAAGTCGCAGGGATCCCGCGATCTGAAAATAAAATTGTCACTTGATGCAAGGATTCGGGCGATAAACTCCAAAAATCCCATTGCATGGTATTATCGCGTAACCCTGTTTTGGGATGTCGTTTTTGGGAATGAATAAAATCTTGGAATTTTAAGGGGTCTCGCACAAAAAATACGGGCGTATTATTACCCACTAAATCCCAATTTCCTTCCTTGGTGTAAAATTTACAAGCAAACCCTCGAGGATCGCGAGCCGTATCCGCAGAACCCATTTCACCCGCGACGGTTGAAAAGCGCACAAAAGCTTCACATTGATTACCCACCTTTGAAAATAAATCTGCACAGGTATAGGATTTTAGATCGCCCGTGATCGTGAGAGTGCCATAAGCCCCTGCGCCCTTGGCATGCACAACACGTTCGGGAACACGTTCCCGATTAAAATGCGCCATACGTTCCACGAGTAAATGATCAATTAATACGGGACCACGCGGTCCTGCAGTCAGACTATTTTGATTATCGGCAACAGGGATCCCTGCTGCAGTGGTCATAAATGGACATTTTTTCATCATTCCTCCTTGCTAAATTATTAGGACTGTAGGCAGTATAAACGAAAGCTGTCTTCTATGTTGATAAGAGATTCATGGAAAATGAATGAAGTAGAGGAAAATAAAGGAGAATTTTTGTCCTTTAATTTTTAACTTTTTTCCATTTCTAAGAAAAGGTTTACTTCTGACTATTCCGCAAAACTTTGCAGAATAGTCAGAACCTTCTAGTATGAAAAACTACCCTTTGTAGTTGATCCAAAACCCTGATCACCCTAGAATCCACGCCATGGATCACATATAGAGAGGAATCAACTTGTCCACATCAAACCCCAAAAAAGTCGTCGTCTTTGCACCCTCCTGGGTGGGCGACATGGTCATGGCTCAAACCTTGTTTCAACTGATCAAACAACAAGACCCCAACACGATCATCGACGTGGTTGCACCGCCCGCGACAGAATCTCTGGCTAAACTCATGCCCGAAATTCGCAAAAGTTTTCGGATCCCCGGTCGCTACGGCAAGATCACCTTCAAGCAACGGTTTGAAATCGCCCGCCTCTTGCGCCAAGAAGCCTATGATGAGGCAATCCTACTGCCTAATTCCTTCCTCTCCGCCCTACTTCCTTTTCTAGCACGGATCCCCAAACGCGTTGGTTGGCACCGTGAAGGACGTTTTATTTTACTGAACGATGCAAGACGCCTGGATAAATCTCGTCTCACTCTAGTCATTGAACGCTTCATGGCGCTGGGCGTACCCAAAAACGCAGAGATCCCTTCGCCCTATCCTCGCCCTCGTTTTGAAGTGGATCCCACGATTGTGAGTGCCGTGCGTAACAAGTTTCAATTGAATCAAACTCAACCCATTCTTACACTTTGCCCGGGTGCCGAATATGGCCCAGCCAAGCGTTGGCCCGCAGAATATTATGGCGCGGTGGCCAAGGAACGCGTAGAAGCAGGTTGGCAAGTTTGGATCTTTGGTTCGCCGAAAGAAAAACCCTTGGCTGAAATTATTCAAGCGACTGCAGACCAACGATGTGTTGATTTAACAGGCCGAACCGATCTGCTCGAGGCCGTAAATTTGTTGTCTTGTGCCAACCAAGTTGTCAGTAATGATTCCGGACTGATGCACATTGCTTCGGCCCTAGCGCGGCCTGTAGTTGCGATCTACGGCTCAACCCTGGGGAACTTTGCTCCACCGCTGGCTGAACATGCAAAATCGCTTGAGTTGGATCTACCCTGCCGCCCCTGCGGCCAAAGGGAATGTCCTTTAGGGCATTTAAATTGCTTACGCCTACTGACTCCTCAGATGGTTTTGTCGGCGCTTGCTGAATTGGAAGCAAATTAATGTCAAAACTCTATTTTTATTATTCCGCAATGAATGCAGGAAAAAGTACTGTTCTTTTGCAATCGAGCTACAATTATCAAGAGCGTGGTATGGATACCTTGCTCTTTTCACCTGAAATTGATGATCGCTATGGCGTAGGGCAAATTGCCTCGCGGATTGGCCTTCAAGCCAAGGCAACACCATTTGCTAAAGATTTTAATTTTTACGAGGTTATTGCGAAGAAGCTTGAGGAAAACCCCAATATTCATTGTGTCCTGCTCGATGAGGCACAGTTTTTGATACGCGAACAAGTTTTACAATTGACGGACGTCGCGGATCAGCTAAGCTTACCGGTGATTACCTATGGATTGCGAACGGATTTTCGGGGTGAACTTTTTGAGGGCAGCCAATATTTATTGGCTTGGGCCGATGAGTTGGTTGAGATTAAAACCATTTGCCATTGTGGCCGCAAAGCCACGATGGTGGTGCGTGTGGATGAGCAATCGCGCCCCATCCACGATGGACCTCAAATTGTGATCAGTGGAAATCTTCGCTATGTGTCGACATGCCGGAAGCATTACAAATTAGGCCAAATTAAACGCGTATGAAAAACTTCTATATCACCATCAGCGCTTATATTTTTTTCATCATCATTATTCTATTTGGAACACCTCGTTCTGCTAATCACGAAATTACAGCCAAGTCTATTTGGTCAGTCCCCAGCAATGCCCGCACAGAGATGATGCAAAACTGCCCTTATAAATTGGGGCCGATGCAATTTACGCAGTGCATCACAAAAATCATGCAAGCCTATAATGCGAATGAAGCCGCGATCGATTTTACGACATTGTTGCAAGGCCAGGGTTTCATGAGTGATTTTCGGAATACAGGGATAGTGGATGTCGCACGGGCTGCGATTATTGGTGCTGATCGTTCAGATGAATTTTATTTGGTGAATGGCAAACCTAATCCCATCAATGTGGATGATCCTGCCATTTTAAATCAGCTTAGCAATGCGCTTGCTGCTAATGGACAGTATCAAACGATCAAGGCAGATCATCCTGATGTATTATTATGGGGCGGCAACCATGATTTTCCAACCGTGATTAAAAATAAAAATGGAACGTTACGGTTTGTATTTACTTATCCTCTTAAAAAAGGTTGTGTGGCTTGTGAAACGATTGGGCAGGCTAATATTGCCTTTGATTTTAATTCGACAGGCCTTTTTCTTGGGCCACAGTTGGTGGCGGTTTCGAGTAAGTAATAGGAAAAACTATAAGAAAAAAGTGTAGGTTGGGTTAGCAGAGCCCGAAGGGCGTGCGTAACCCAACATTCCGCAGGTTTTACCGATTTAATTTTGTTGGGTTACGCGAGTACGCTAACCCAACCTACGCATTGTTGTAAGGTAGCCTGGCAATGACCTACTTTCACATGGGAACTCCCACACTATCATCGGCGCTCTGCAGTTTCACGTCTGAGTTCGAAATGGATTCAGGTGGGACCTACAGGCTCT
>JAKBBU010000022.1 GCA_021808365.1 Pseudomonadota bacterium | reverse complement strand
ATCTTTACAATCTCCTTATAACACAAATTAATTTTTAAGATAATAGATTATAATCGATAGTTATTTGATTTTAAACAAATTTTATTCAAATAAATGTGTGCATCGGATAGCTCATGTGCAGGCTTTTTAATTTGGCGGAGGGGAAGGGATTCGAACCCTTGTGGGAGCTCGCGCCCCCCAACCGATTTCGAGTCGGTGCCGTTATGACCGCTTCGAGTACCCCTCCGAATCTTTTTCCGTTTCCGCGTGAATAACAATTATTATTTTCAATCAACTATCGAAATCCCCAAACGCTTGGCGACAATTTCATAAGACTCAATCACATCACCCAGATCACGGCGAAAGCGATCTTTATCGAGTTTTTCGCGAGTTTCGTGATCCCAAATCCGGCAACCGTCGGGTGTAAATTCATCCCCTAACATTAACTGGCCGTCTTGCTTCCCGAATTCTAATTTAAAATCAACGAGGATTAAACCCGCTTTTTCAAAAAGACGTTTTAAAATGTCATTCACTTTAAACGTCAGTACCTTCATCTGCGCAACATCAGCAGCATCAGCCCAGCCAAATGTTTCAATATGATATTCATTGATCATGGGATCATTTAACATATCATTTTTAAGAAAGAATTCTAAAGTCGGTGGATTGAGAGACAGGCCTTCAGCAATACCAAGACGTTTAGATATTCCGCCTGCAGCAACATTGCGTACAACAGACTCCACAGGAATCATTTTAAGATGTTTGACCAAGGATTCCGTGGGTGAAAGTTGACGTTCAAAATGTACGGGGATCCCTTCTGCTTTTAAATGCGTCATGATGAACGCATTAAAAGCATTATTGACTAATCCTTTTCGCGCAAATTTTTCAGATTTAATCCCATTAAATGCAGTCGCATCATCGCGAAACAGCATGATCAAATACTTTGGATCATCGGTTTTAAATAAGGTTTTTGCCTTTCCTGAATATAAATGTTCGCCCTTGATCATAAAAGTGCTCCGGAATTTGCTATATCATTTGGAACGACGGGTGAAATCTTAACTAATTGTTTCCCAAGATTAGTGAAAATCGGCATCGCGACGGAATCTTTCGCAAAGGTGCTGGTTTCATCGAGTAAAATTAAACGGGCAATGACACCATTGCTTCGCACGTACAAACCATACACAGGCATTTTCGAATTGATCGCACCATGGCTTGAAACGGTGTCAACAAAGTAATACGCATTTTTACGGCGTTCAACTTTCACAATGGTATAGCCTGCTGCTTTTAATGCCTTGCCTGTTGCTAGGTAAGCCACATTTTGATCGCAATCCATCAATAAAATCGGAATCGCATGATCATTGACGGTGATCGCCACAGTGATCGATTTTGCCGTATGCGGCAACTGCGTCACTTTTGCTAGATCAACAAGAAGTGGTGCCATAATCGGGCGAGCTACTTTTTTCGGGATTGGATTTTGCTGCATATCCAACGGGCTAATTGTTGAAATATGGCGCTTCCAATTACCTTCAATGGCCGTTTGTAAAATAAAGGATTGCGCTGGATCCGTCGGGGATGCAACCACAAGTTGACCCGTATTATTATTTTCACTCTGGACAATATAATGACCTGCTTGCAACCCTAATACAAGCGCTTGCCAGGTGTCCTCAAAATTTTGATTCACTTTAATGAGTACAGTATTGTGATGCGAGGTTAAATGAAGTTTATAGGAAATGGGAATGCGCTGCGCAAGTGCAAGGCGTTCGGGCAAGTGTAATTCTTGCTGTGCAATATTACTGCCAGGTGGAAGAGTATTGGTCATTGCATGAGGATCAGCCTGCGTGCTAGGCACGACATAGTAAGGGTCGGTCTGAATTAATTGCACGCTGCTTGGCTGTTGCAACACCGTTGAGCTGGTGCTGTGTTGATATTCATTTGCACGTTTTTCAGCTAGGCCTGGCTCAGGGATCTCTTGTTGGATCCAATCACCCACGGAACAACCCGCCATCAATAGCACGAAGGTCACACACAATAAAAAATAAAATTTCTTTAGCATTTAGTTTACATTCGCGGTGATCATGGCTTGACGAACGGCTTCATGATGGCTGGGATCAAGAACGGTCAAGGGAAGCCGGATCCCAGGGCCTATTTTTTTCATTTGAGAAAGTGCCCATTTTACAGGGATAGGGTTTGCTTCAATGATCATCGCCTTATGCAACGCTGCAAGAATTTCGTTAATTTGACGCGCCTCATTAAGACGATCAGTCAATGCAGCCGCACAAAGCGTTTGCATTGCCTTGGGTGCAACATTCGCCGTGATTGAAATCACGCCCTTTGCACCAATCGCCATGAGATCAAGGGCCGTAGGATCATCACCACTGTACAGATCAAGACGCTCTGCACAGCGTTGAAGGATTTCACGACCGCGTTCGAGATTGCCTGTGGCCTCTTTTATACCGATGATATTGGGTAGCCCTGCTAAACGCTCAAGCGTAGCCGGTAAAATGTCACAGGCCGTTCGGCTGGGAACATTGTAAACAATTTGTGGAATTGCTGCATGATGAGCTAAGTAGCTGTAATGTTGGAAAAGACCTTCTTGAGTAGGTCGCACATAGGGCGGTGCCACGATAAGACAAGCATCCGCGCCACATTCTTGCGCAGCAAGTGTCAGTTCTAACGTCACTTGCGTCGAAGCTTCGCCACTCCCTGCAATCACAGGGATCTTGCCATTTACGACATCAATCACTTTACGCAAGACAGCAAGTCGTTCTTCCGGTGTTAGCAAACTGCCTTCGCCCGTTGACCCTAGGGCCACAATGGCATTTGTACCTTGTTCAAGATGCCATTCCACCAAGGCTACCAGGGCTTTGAAATCCACAGCGCCCTTCTCGTCCATTGGCGTCACTAATGCAACAATACTGCCTGAAAACATAGCAATGACTCAGTTTTTAAAGTCTGATCGTAGCACAGCAGCCCATAGAAGATCTAGCCCTAGCACGCGTGGCCGTAAATCAAGATATCATCTCACCGCACTAAATTTTTCTGTAAACTTTCTTTTAAATAACCGAGCACAGTATACATCATCGCATGCATCACTTCAGGCACATCTTCAAGGATTTGATCAAAGACTTCTTTTTCAAGATACAATAAAACCCCATCGGTAACCGCTTTCGCAGTCACCTCCCACACATTATTTTCAAACACCCCAATAAACCCAAAACAATCCTGTGCCTTAAGTTGCAAAATTACTTTGCCTTTTTTGATTAATTGACACTCCCCGTTAGCAATAATATAAACGGCACTGGGTAATTCACCTTGATCATAAATAATTTCATTGGCAGCCACTTCACGTACTTTTGCTAGCTCGGCAATAGCCAATAAGGTTTCGCCGGGTAAACTCTCAAATAAATTTGTATTCCGTAATGTCATCACAATCTGCAACGTGTCCATACTTCCTCCTACTTGTGTCGTTAATGGCATTAACAATATCTTACCTAACCACGGATCAATGGCCGACAGTGCCTCAAGCAGATTGCCTGGAAAGGACATCGTTGATTCATTTTCAAAAACCTGCTTAATCGCAAGCGCATATTTACTGTGTTTTAATGAAGATTCCAATAGCTCGAGCGCATAATTAAAACCAAGCATATTCATACGATCTGCGTGTGAACAAAGTGCGGTAATAATAGGAATCAACTCAACAGGATTATTTAATATAGCCAACCAATATAAAAATCCTTTTTGCGCTAAACGTAATCGTGCAGTAATCTCACGCCGATAAAATTCCGCTTGATATTGCGGAAGCACCAACTTCAGTAAAGTAATATTATGTATTTCCTTATTTAACATAACCTCAGCATGTTTTAAAAAATCAGAAGAGACCCCTATTTTTTGAGCTCGATATGCCGAATATTTTGCAATTTGATGAAAAATGACTTGATTCTTGCTGGTTGAAATGGCGATTAGACTAGATTCCGCTTCTTTTGCTTCCATATGAGCAATCGTTTTAATAGCCATGATCCCTATATTAATCGACTTGGTATTTAATACTTTATCTTCCAAGGCAGGCAGGGCGATTGGGCCAAATGACTGCAAGGCTTTACTCGCGGAAAATCCAACAATACCCTTACCCAGACGCCCTATTAATGCAGGGATCGTGTTGGTTTTATGGAGTTTAGTCGCTGATCGAATCGCATTTAACGCAACAATATCATCTGAATCTCCAATCAATAGGGTTAATTCATGGGTTAAATCACCGACACTAATATCACCAAGAATTTCTGCTGAGCTCGCTCGAACTGATGAATCACCGGCCTCAATCATATCCCGCAACGTATTAATAGCTGTAGCCACTTGTTTAATATCGCCATGTTTTATCTGAATATCAATGGCACAGGCACGCAAACGAGGATAGGGATCATTAACGAACCGGCTTGCGTAAGATAAAGCCACTTCAATATTCTGACTGTAAAGTGCATCTAAAAGATAAAATTTTTCTCGCGCATCTTCGGCTTTTTCTATTTGCTGTTGTAATAATTTTACGATCGAGGCATCTTTTATCATTTTAGTTGCTTTAATCGCCTGAATTTTAAGTTCCACATTAGAGTCGGAAAGAAATTCTAGAACTTCTTTGGGTAGAACTTCGAAACTTGCCAACGGCAACATAGAAAATCCCAACAAATTTAGGCGCAAATCATTTGCCTTCAATGCCACTTCTACTAAATTTTTTAATAAATTTTGATCAGAATCGTCTAATAAAACTTGTTCAGGATTAAACCGCTTTAACATCAATTGCTGGCGCAACGTATTTTTATAATTTTTTTGTAAACGCCAAGCAAAATAGAGCGCGCTCACTGCAAATAACAATAGCCCAATTTCGACGCCCCTCACACCAAAATAACGATTGACAATCCAAACCACCAGTGCAGCCATCAACGTGCCGATCGTTACTGTAATTCCTTTTATCAAGGATTTTCCTTTTAAACGAACCGCTGTTGGCAAGACATTCAGAATCACTTCACGTGAAATATTAGTAATCGCATAGATCACAACATAATTTACAAAGGCTAATATTGTTGCCGTTATCAAGCCGGGGTAAGATAAACTACCCGTAACGGTCAAGATCGTAAGGGCAGGCAAAATCAGGAGTAAACTGACCACACCAAAAATCCGCATTAATTTTTTTGTTGCCATAATTTGAATAAAAAAAACAACTAAGCTCGCCACACCATTAAATATCGTCAAAAAATTGGCAATTTGGACGCCTTGGAAATGCTGATTCAATGAAAATTTAAAACAATAATCAACCAAGGTCGTGATGATCACGCCAATCGATAGATATAAAAGTAAATTATTAAATAGAGGGTAATGGGTCGCTTTAATTTGAGTTTGCTTTTGTTTTTGAGTCGTGCGGCCACTATATTGGATCTGAGCATATTGAAAAATAGGCAAGCCCACCACAAGGGTTCCCATTGCGATCATCGGCAAATTATGTACGCCAATGCCCAGCATAACGAGGGGTAATAAAAACGAAAATGTCGCACCCAATAAGGTGCCAAAACTAGTAAAAATAGCATTATATTCTTTAAATTGACGAATATTAAACAGTAAGGCGAGAAAGTTCCCAGAGTTAATTGAATAGATCTGACAAACTGACCAAAGCACAACACAAGCAATAAACGGCATCCAAGCCATCGTTTGGGTTGAGAAAAGCTGTGTGACCGCAAGCAATCCAATCCCAATAAAATGGGCAGAAACCATGAAGCGACGTGGATATTTTGCGAGTAATGGGCTCGTGGTCGACGAAAGGATCAAAATGAGACAAGCCTGCACAACATATAAATAAGGCAGCTTCGTTGCGCCATACACAGACAGAAATACACTACCTACAAAGGTCGCCGTCACCGTATTGATGACAAAGTTAAAAAAAACCAAGAGGGTCGCTAGCCAAACTAGCCGATTAGCTACCCATGGCCATCGCATCTGTGTCGTTTTCAATACTGTTTGGAACATTTCAATAAATCATCCAGCCCGCATCATCGCTCTTGGATGGACACAAACTTACGCGGTGCAGGACCCGTGTAATCGGATGTTGGACGAATCAAGCGATTATTTTCGCGTTGTTCGATAATATGAGCCGCCCAACCTGCTGTTCGTGCAAAAACAAAAATCGGCGTGAACATCGGCGTCGGGATCCCACAAAAATGGTAGGCCGATGCACTGTAAAAATCCAAATTAGGAAATAATTTTTTCTCCTCCCACATGACTTTTTCAACCGCTTCAGAAATGGGATAAAGGGTTTTATCGTGAGCTGCCTCACCTAATTTTTTTGACCACTTTTTAATGATGTCCGATCGGGGATCAGAAATTTTATACACGCGATGCCCAAACCCCATGATTTTTTCTTTTTTACGCAGCATGTCGCGAACACCGATATCTGCCGCTTCTGGTGAATTAAATAATGAAATTAATTCCATCGCCATTTCATTAGCACCTCCATGCAAAGGCCCACGTAAGGTTCCTATCGCACTGGTAATTGCCGAATAAAAATCAGACAAAGTCGCGGCCGTCACCCGCGCTGCAAAGGTCGATGCATTAAATTCATGTTCTGCATAAAGAATTAAAGATACATCCACCGCTTGTACATGGAGATCGGAACTCGGTTTTTGATGCAATAAATGCAGGAAATGGCCTGCAATAGAATCATTTTCTGTTTCTGTATTAATCTTCTTACCTGATTTTTGAAAATGATACCAATACATTAAAATCGAAGGAAAACAAGCAATAAGCCGATCCGTGATCGCACGTGCATCATTTTCAGTGGATTCTTGTTCTAAAGTACCTAATGCTGAACAAGCAGTACGCAACACATCCATGGGGTGCGCTGTCGCGGGAATTTGCTCCAAGATGCGCTTTAAAGGTTCAGGAACACCACGTAGGTTCTTCAAACGGGATTTATAATCTTTGAGTTCCTGAGATTTAGGTAAAGTACCATAAACTAATAAATAAGCTACTTCCTCAAACGAGGCTTGCTCCGCCAAGTCATCAATCGAATAACCCCGATAATTCAAACCCACGCCCGATTGCCCCACGGTACAAATCGCTGATTCCCCAGCCTTGATCCCTTCTAAACCACCTGCAGCTTGACTCACGTTTATCTCTCCTACTTTGACAGCGATCTATTAAGCTTGCTACCATAATCGCGCCAGGTCAAGTGCTTAGTACCAGAAAGAACTGCCTCTCGGAGTGCTTCTTGTTTTTTAGAATTTGATTTTCCAAACCAATCGCCAGCAGGGAAGCTGGCGTTGAGCCTACAGGGACGTATTTACGGCGTGTTTGGAAAATCAAATTCTAAAAAACAAGAAGCACTCCGAGAGGCTACAACGAGGAAAAACCATGTCAGAACAAACACGCATCGAAACCGACAGCATGGGCAAAATGAACGTCCCCGTCGGCCGCTACTACGGCGCACAAACCGCACGATCCCTCATCAACTTCAACATTGGCAACGACTGTATGCCACGCCCCCTGATCCACGCCTTCGGCGAATTAAAAAAAGCCGCAGCCCTCACCAACCAAGCCCTCGGCCTCCTCCCTGATGACAAAGCCACTCTCATCACTAAAGCCGCCGATGAAGTCATCGTAGGCAAACTCGACGATCACTTCCCCTTACGCATTTGGCAAACCGGTAGCGGCACACAGACCAATATGAACGTCAATGAAGTCATCTCCAACCGCGCCATCGAACTTGCAGGCGGCATCATGGGATCCAAAAACCCTATTCATCCCAATGACCACGTCAATATGTCTCAATCCTCTAATGACACCTTCCCAACTGCCATGCACATCGCCGCTGTCGAACAAATTCATCGGCATCTACTGCCTAATCTCATCAAATTTCGCAATGCTCTCTTAAAAAAACAAAACGAATTTGAAACCATCATCAAAATTGGCCGCACCCACCTTCAAGATGCCGTCCCGTTGACCCTTGGCCAAGAATTCTCGGGCTATGCCGCACAAATTGATTTCTGCATCCAAAATATAGAAACCAATTATAAAGTCCTTTACGAATTAGCTCTTGGCGGCACTGCTGTCGGCACAGGTTTAAACACCCATCCTCAATTTGCAGAAAAAGCGGCGGAACATATTGCGAAAATTACTGGATTACCGTTTACTTCTGCACGCAATAAATTTGCAGCCCTCGCTTGTCATGATCCCATCGTCATGATCAGTGGCTGTTTGAAAACCCTCGCCTGCGCGCTGATGAAAATCGCCAATGACATTCGCTGGTTGGCCTCGGGTCCACGCTGCGGCCTCGGTGAATTATCATTACCTGAAAATGAACCAGGCTCCTCGATCATGCCGGGCAAAGTAAACCCCACACAAAGCGAAGCGATGACCATGGTCTGTGTGCAAGTTCTAGGTAATGATGCAGCCATTGGCTTTGCTGGCACACAAGGTAATTTTGAATTAAATGTATTCAAACCCGTCATGATTTTTAATCTTTTGCATTCTGTTCAATTGCTCGGCGATGCTGCACGATCGTTTGCTGATCATGCTCTCGATGGCTTAGAAGCAAATCGTGATCATATTGCGCAATATGTTGAACGTTCCTTAATGTTGGTTACCGCATTAAGCCCTGTGATTGGTTACGATAAAGCCGCAAAAATTGCACATGTTGCGCATGAAGAAGGAACCACGTTGCGTGAAGCGTGCATGAAGCTTGGTTTTTTATCGAGCGACGCCTTTGATCAAGCGATGAAGCCTGAAAAAATGATTACACCGGGCATTTAAATCTTTACACAATTTCACAAACTCGTTACACTGCGCGAAAAAGTAATCAAGCTTGTCAATGGGCTTTTTCTTAAATGTTGGCTGAACAATGTTTGATTTTTAAGGTTCGTTAATTATAGCCTTGCGCGGGAGAGAATGTGTGAAAATAAATAAGCGGCGTTCATCTGTATCCACAGTAGTTTGCCTTATTTTAGGAAGCGGTTTTTCTATTCAAACATTGGCCGCAACAGCCAATTCATCAGCACCCATCGACGCTGCCGCGATTCAAAACAATATGGCCCAAATCAGCCAGGAAGCCGCTGCTCTGCAAAAACAAATGGAGACCTTGCAAAAACAATTGGTCGCACTCAAAAAACAAGAACGGCAATTAGCTCACGAAACCAAGCAAGCTTCCGCTGCCACTAAGCAAAAGGCAAATCCTCCATCTTCTACTGCTGCGGCTCCCACAGCCGTCGTCAGTCCAACAGGTGTAGTGACTCCTTTGACACCTAATTCTCAAGCCGTCATTACAGCTCAAAATGTGATTGATTTTGATCAGCCGCCAGGAGGACCTCAAGCACCACCTGTCTTATCTCAGGCACAACAAGATTATTATAGCCAATTGGCTTTGAACGCTTTAAAACGCTCTGGCTACGTGGGTGGATCGCCAGTGACAAACTCAACCTATCTTGGTGTTCGATCTCAATATGATTCATTTGATCTCGTCGTTAACTTCTCCAGCGTCAATACCGACTTAGCTCTGTTACAACAATCACAAGCTTATCAAGATGCAGCTGCTAAATTGGGTGTTCCAATCTCTGCACGACCTCATTTAAATGTGAGCGGCGCGATCCAGCCTTTGGTCAGTTATCAAACTAATTATGGCGGCGGAAATAACAGTAGTATCACTTTGAATGATGCTGAATTGGATTTGGTCGCAACAGCCAGCACTTGGATCACTGGCTTTTTAACCATGGAATACAGTCAAACACCCACGGATGGCCCCATCAATAGTGTTGATAGTTCACCGGTTCGTATAGGCCGTGCTTTTGTTACGGCGGGTAATTTGAATAAATTCCCACTGTATTTAAGTGCAGGTCAAATGTATGTGCCCTTCGGTCAGTACACGACTTATATGATTACCGATCCTCTTACTGAAGATTTAGGCCGTACTAAGGCTCTTGCCGTTGTACTTGGTGGACATGAAAAACAAGATGGCGGTTTAACAGGGCAACTTTATGCTTATCAGGGCTTCACGACGATCAGCAATACCACTGCGGCCACAGGTAATGCGAACATTAATCAATGGGGTGCGAACCTTGGTTATGGATTTGATGTGAAAGGATGGAGTTCAAGAACCACTGCAAGTTACATCAATAATATTGCTGATTCAGTAGGCATGCAAAGTACTGGAAATGGTTACAACAATGGTTTCCCTGGATTTGGTAACCAACCTTTCCCCACTGGCCCTAATCCAAATGAAGGGATTGTACACAATGTTCCGGGTATTGATGCTCGTGAACAATTAGGCTATGGACCTTTCAACTTCATGGGAGAATATACAGGTGCTGCGCGATCATTTGACCCCACAAACATGAGCTTTAATGGACATGGTGCAAAACCACAAGCTCTCTCTGTTGAAGGTGACTATGAATTTAATGCCTTTACTAAACCCTGGGCTTTTTCAGTCGGTTATGGGCACAGTTGGCAAGCATTAGCCTTAGCTCTTCCTGAGAATAATTATTTGGTTGGTATAAACGTTGCCGTTTTGCGAGATGTTTTAGCCACGTTTGAATATGAACACAATGGGAATTATACCGGCGCTGACACAGCGTCCAGTAATAATAGTGCAACACCAGGTGCTACGAGCAATTCACCTGGACCACATGAAAATGTCATCATGGGAGAAATCACGGCGTTCTTCTAATTTTATCTAATTTTAATTACGACAGTACCGGATCTACCTCCAAAGACCACCGAATTTGCCGATTCGGTGGTCTTTTTTCAAGCTCTGCTAAGATCTCATCCAATAAACCATGTAAGGCTTTGCGTTCCTGTGCGTGAATTAATAATTGCATGCGATATCGCCCAAGACGACGTTCCATTAAAGCTGGAATTGGCCCTAGGATTTTCACCTTTTTTATCGTCGTCATATCTGCCATCTTGCGAATCATCGCTAAAAAATCATGCGCTGTTTTTTTAATTGACGCTTCTGCTCGAAATAATGCTAATGATGTAAACGGCGGCCACTGCGCAGCTTGGCGTTCGGCTAAAAGACTACGTGCATAAGCAGAATAACCGTGTTTTAAAAGCTGGTTTAATTGATCATTCTCTGGAAAATGCGTTTGAATCAACACTTCGCCTGGTTTTTCTGCCCGCCCCGCTCTGCCAGCCACTTGCATCATTAATTGTCCCATACGTTCACTGGCACGAAAATCAGCACTCATTAATCCTGCATCTGCATCGAGGATCCCAACCAAGGTCACGTCGGGAAAATGATGCCCCTTGGCCAACATTTGCGTACCAATTAAAATTTGCTGCTTACCCTTTTTAGCCTCATTTAAACGATCTTCTAATTCACCACGCCGCCGCGTCGTATCTTTGTCAATCCGCGCTAGCGTATAATCTTTAAAATGATCTTGCAAAACGCGCTCAACACGTTCTGTGCCTAAACCTACAGGCAATAATTGTAGACCTCTGCATTCGGGGCATTCCCGTGGTACCGATCGCGTGGCATCACAATGATGGCAATGCAAGTGGTAAGGCTCATGATGGAGTGTCATATGCGCATCACAGGCTTTACAGTCTGATAACCAGCCACAGAGATGGCAAATTAAGACGGGGGCAAATCCACGGCGATTAATGAATAATAAAACTTGATTGCCCGCTTCTAAATGCTTCTGCATCTGTTCGAGTAAATCCGTTGATAATCCTTCTTTTAAAGTTTGTTTTTTGAGATCGATCAAGCGAAAACTCGGCAAAACTGCATTGCCTGCACGTTTTGATAAAATTAAATGTTGATATCGACCTTGTAAAGCACTTTGCAATGTTTCAAGCGATGGCGTTGCACTGCCTAAAATAATAGGAATATTTTGTCGATGTGCACGCAGCACCGCTAAATCTCGTGCAGAATAACGAAAACTGTCTTGCTGTTTAAAGGATAAATCATGTTCTTCATCAACGATAATTAACCCTAATTGCGGGATCGGTGTAAACACGGCTGAACGCGTACCGATGATAATGTTTGCACGCCCTTCTTTTGCATCTAACCACGCATCCAGCCGCTGCCGATCATTGAGACCTGAATGCAACATCGCGATCGGAACTTGAAAGCGTTGTTTAAATTGCAGCGCTAATTGCGGCGTCAACCCAATTTCAGGCACGAGGATCAACACTTGTTTTTGTGCTTGAAGTATTCTTTCACACGCTTGCAAATAAACTTCTGTTTTTCCACTACCTGTGATCCCTTCAAGCAAAAAAACATTAAATTGATATTGTGCGCTTAAAATCTGATCAAGTGCAGATTGTTGCTCATCATTGAGTAACCATTGTTTTTCAGGCTCAATCGTCTCGAGGTTAGGCTCTTTAATGACTTTGGATTTTCGACTTTTTTTTGTTTTTTCCCTTAATTGCCTTAGTAAAACCGGTAATGTTCCCAATAATACTTCACCAAGAGAATGATGATAATAATTCGCAGACCACGTTAAAAAATCAAGATCATCGTGCGACCACGTGGGTTTGGTCTCAAGGACTTCTTCAATCACTTTAAGCCGCTTTAAGGGAACATCAGTGTGTTGAGACACACCAACCACCATGCCAACCACACTTTTATTACGAAACGGAACTTGGACGCGTAATCCTGGTGTCCACTGTGAGTGTGGTTTATCCGGTAAAGGTAAATAATCAAAGACACGCCGAAGAGGCGTGTCTAAGACAACTTGAATAAAGAACATAATTTAACCTAAGTTCAGAAGCAGGGAGGCTGCGCCGATGCGTGTTGTGGCATCGGTGCAGCCTCCCTGCTTCTGAGACACATTGTTGTTACTTACTCAATAAGGCCTAATGATGACATGAGTTCCCACGGAAACAAAGTTTTCATATAACCATTCTGCACTATCTGGGATCATACGCACGCAACCGTGGCTAGCATTGCGATTGGGTGGTACTTCATAGGAGCCATGCAGGGCGAAATTCGTCGTGAAGTACATGCAATACGGCATGGGTGCTCCACCTTTACCGACCGGATATCGCGTGGACTTACAATCAGCCCCTCCCTTACTCATCACAGCGAACTGACCAACCGGTGTGTGACAAGCGCGATGAATATCTGGACAATAATTAGCACCCGTAGATGCTCGACCAAATTTGACCAACTGCCCCTCTTCGTTGTAGGCTCCCCAGGCGTGCATTTTTGGATCGACAATCACAACCTTAGAGCCGGGTGATCGTGTTTCTGGAAAACCTGGATTGGTTTCAAGCTCGTCTGAGGTATAGCCTCGTTCACTGCTTGCTACCCTGGCCTGATGCTTCACAGGCGCTGAGCTACCTTGAAAAGGCGCTGGCAGATCGACGTTATATTCGGCATACGATGAGGTCACAAATAAAAGACCTAACACGCCGACCACCGTAGTAAGGATTGTTTTCATTTGAGTTGCTCCTGCAAACTATAAAACTGTACATAAATTAAGCATAGTGAAGATTTTGAATTGTTCAAATTGTATGCAATACATAAGAAAGTGAACTATAATGTTCATGTTTATGATAAAAAGTTATGCTTTAGTTATGTTGTCAAAGGAAATGTTGGGTTACGCGACGTTCTTCGGGCTTACCCTAACCTAACCTACGCGTTAGTTAAACATGATATAATTTTAAAACGACTAGTTGGTAATTATGAAGAAGGAACAACCCATACTTCTCGGATGGCGAGAATGGATCGCCCTGCCTGAGCTAGGCATTAAACGAATCAAGGCAAAAACGGATACAGGTGCTCGAACATCAGCATTGCATACCTTTGCAACCGAACGTTTTTCTGATCATGGCCGTGATCGCGTACGCTTTTTACTTCATCCCTTGCAACGCAGTGTGAAAAAAGTATTAACCTGTGAAGCCGATCTCTATGATATTCGCTGGGTCAGCGATTCAGGCGGCCACCGTGAGCAACGTTTTGTCATTATCACACCTGTACGAATTGGTGTGGATGAGTTTCCGATTGAAATTACCCTAACGAACCGTGATACCATGTTGTTTCGAATGCTTCTGGGTCGAAATGCGATCAAATCCAGATTTTGGATTGATCCCTCCTTGTCTTATCTTACAAAAAACAAATGAAAAGGGTTTTATGCGAATTGCTATTCTTTCTCGAAATGAAAAATTATATTCCACACGACGGCTCGTCGAAGCCGCGGCACAACTCGGCCATCATGTTGATGTTGTCGACACATTACGATGCTATATGAATATCACATCGCGCAAACCCACCATCCATTACAATGGTGAAGCACTTGCAAAATACGATGCGATCATTCCACGGATCGGTGCGTCAGTCACTTTTTATGGTACCGCTGTCGTTCGCCATTTTGAAATGATGGGTGTGTACAGCGTTAATGAATCCGTTGCGATCACACGGGGCCGCGATAAATTACGATCGTTACAATTATTATCGCGCAAGGGAATTGGATTACCGATCACCGGTTTTGCGCATTCCCCCGATGATATTGATGATTTAATTAAACTCGTCGGCGGACCACCCTTGGTCATTAAATTATTAGAAGGGACTCAAGGCGTAGGCGTTGTCTTGGCTGAAACTAAAAAAGCGGCAGCGAGTGTGATTGAAGCTTTTCTCGGTGCCAAAGTGAACATCATGGTCCAAGAATTTATTGCTGAAGCGGGTGGGAGTGATATTCGTTGTTTTGTGATCGGTGGCAAAGTGGTTGCAGCGATGAAACGCCAAGCCAAAGATGGTGAATTTCGTTCGAATTTACACCGTGGTGGCAAGGCAATGTCTGTGAAACTCACCCCCGAAGAACGTGCGACGGCGGTTCATGCTGCCAAAATCATGGGGCTTAATATCGCGGGTGTGGATTTAATTCGCTCTAAACGAGGTCCCTTGGTGATGGAAGTAAATTCTTCGCCAGGCCTCGAAGGCATCGAAAAAACGACGAAAAAAGATGTCGCTGGCATGATCATTGATTTCATTGTGAAAAATGCAAAGCCTCACCATACGAAGACGAAGGGGAAGGGGTGATTTTTTCTCTCTTCACAAACTACTGCGACCACAACTGCGAAGGGATCACATTTTTCGGGAACTCACCATTGGTTGAGCCAAATTGCAGTGGGTGCGTTTTGTAATAATCCGGCGGCAAATTCACAAAGGGTTGTGGAATCTTCGGCACTGACCAAGCAGGCAATAAGGCATCCGGTGGCGTTTGCGGAAAATTCTTTGTGCCTTGAGTACGATCGTACATCCACTTTAACTGCTGAGCACGAACATAATCATATTTCTTGCTCGTCGGTCCATGACCTTCTTCCATATTGTCCACGATCACAGGACGCAAGAAAATCATTAAATTTTGCTTTTCGCTTTCATTGGTCGAAAATTTAAATAACCAGCCGATCAAAGGAATATTGCTGATCCATGGAATCGCATTGCCCGTATCTTGTGTGTTATTTGAAATTAGTCCACCCAACACCAAGACATCCCCACTGTTGATCAATACACTCGTGCTCAAACCACTGGTATTGATGATGGGCGTTGTACCTGGATTCGTTGGATTTTGCAGCGTATCATTTTCAAGTGACATTTCAAGCTCAACAATGCCACCCTTACTGATGTGGGGCGTCACATCAAGTTCTAACCCAACATTTGTCTGTGAATAAGTATTAAATGGCGTCACTGAACCACTGCTGCTCGTTGTTCCTGTATCGCTGTATGAACCCGATTGAATTGATAATTCAGTGCCTACTTCAATTTTTGCTTTTTGATTATCCAATACCATTAAGTCAGGTGTTGAAAGAAGATTACTATTCGTATCGTTTTGCAAAGCAGACGCAATAATACGCAAATTACCTTCACGAACAATACCAGTATAGGGCAACACGGATTGCAAGGGACTACCGCTCGATGAACCCGCTAAACTAGATAAATTAGTACCATACTGACTGGCCGCATTTGCTCCGCCGCTTGCAGCAAGTGTACCGCCATTGATTGCACCAATGCTACCCCATATGACACCTAAACGATTCAAGAGTGTTTGATTCACTTGAACAATGATCGCTTCCACCAAGACTTCTGACGGACGAACATCCACTTGCTTAATCACCTCTTGAAGTGCAGCCATTTCAGTAGGCGGCGCTGTCATGATAAGCGCATTATTATCAGGATCCGCAGCAATCAGTGCCTTGGCTTGACTATTGTCTTGTCCACCTTTTTGCTGTTCAACACTACCTGCAATTTTACTTAAGATCGGCGCTAATTTTTTGGAACTTTCATAACGCAAGTAAACAACTTTCGTGTTACCACCATTACCCTTAGGCCCTGCCGTATCTAATTGCGAAATCAGTGCACGCATGCGAAGACGTCCTTCTTCGCTGCCATTGAGCAAAATCGAGTTATTGTCTTCATCTGCAGAAAGCGCAACTTGATTGGGGGTACCTGCCTGATTTGAACCAGAGGTTCCTTGCAGTGTGTTGATCACGGTGACCAATTTCGTTGCATTGGCATGGTGAAGAGGAATAATTTCAATACCCTTCGTTGTTGCTTTATCGATGCGATGAATCACCTCGACCATACGATCAATATTTGATGCAGAGCTCGTCATGATGAGTGAATTAGCAGGTGTATAAGCCGATACATTAGCCCAACTTGGCATCATGGGACGTAAAATAGGAACAAGATCACCTGCGCTGACATTTTTAATCGGCACTACAGAAGCAACCATTTGATCACCGGTCCCGAGATCGTTAACACCGACCATCGGTAAGCCCTGTTGTTTAGCTTCATCGTTCGGAAGAATTTTAATTACATTTCCGCTAGGCACTGTTGCAAAGCCAAGCGTTTGAAGGATCGAGAGGAATAATTGGTAAACTTCATCAGAGTCGAGCGGTGTACTTGAAATAATGGTGACCTTGCCTTGAATAGAAGGATCAACTAAAAAATTGCGGCCCGTTTCACGCGAAACTTCCTCAATGACATCACGAATATCAACCTGCTGTAAATTCCAAAGATGTTTTTGGTTATTACTTGTTTTAGGTTTATTCGGAGACGACACTTTAATGGTTGTATTCGGTACATCGGCATTAATGCCCGTGTTACCCTGCAATGTTGCCTGCTGGGCTTGCTCAACCGCTGCATCAGAATCAGACGTTGTTTGAGTCTGTTGAACAGTAGCCGCAGGAACTGAAGAAGACTGCTGAGTTTGTTGAGTTGTTGTTGAAGTCGCATCCGGCGTCGACGTAGGCGGTGTTTGTTGCGCCGTCGTTGATGTTGCATTGGGTGTCGATGGCGTTTGTTGTGTTTGTTCCGCCGTCGTTGATGTTGCATTGGGTGTCGATGGCGTTTGTTGTGTTTGTTCCGCCGTCGTTGATGTTGCATTGGGTGTCGATGGTGTTTGTTGTGTTTGTTCCGCCGTCGTTGATGTTGCATTGGGTGTCGATGGTGTTTGTTGTGTTTGTTCCGCCGTCGTTGATGTTGCACTGGGTGTCGGTGGCGTTTGTTGTGTTTGTTCCGCCGTCGTTGATGTTGCACTGGGTGTCGGTGGCGTTTGTTGTGTTTGTTCCGCCGTCGTTGATGTTGCATTGGGTGTCGATGGCGTCTGTTGTGTTTGTTCCGCCGTCGTTGATGTTGCATTAGGTGTCGATGGCGTTTGTTGCGCAGTCACCTGAGCTTGCTGAGCTTGAGCTTGCTGAAGTTGTCGAGTTTGTCGAGCCTCTTGGGCTGCTTGTTGCACTGCCTGCGCCTGCTCAGCTTGTTGGTATTGTTGTTCTGAAGGCAAAGTAGTATCAGCCTGCACAAAAGCGGGCAAGATCAGTCCACTAAAGACTAAAAAAAGGATAAGTATATCTCGTAACTTCATCAAAACTCTTCATTCACGAACAAGTCTGCGCAGAATACCATAAATCAACCTAATGTCACGTATTCCGGCAAAAAATGGCTTTAATCTGACAAGATGGAAGAAATTTGAGCGATTTGTCCGCGAATAATTTCATCCATGCTATAACGCGGCAGAGGTGTGGAAACTGAATCATTCATCAAGAGACGCGCGGGATCAACTGTTAATTCGCCAATTGAAACCAAGGGTTCACCGTAAAATTTTTTCAAGATCACCGATTCAAATTCAGCTTTACAAAGAATCAACAAGGAACCTGAAGCCAACATGCCAAGGGGATCAAGATCGAACAATTGTGCCAACTGTAAAGTTTCTTTGCAAATGTGAAATGCCTGACGATCAACGACCAACCCACAACCAGCAGCATCCGCTAATTCGTGTAATGCCGTGGCCACACCACCTTCTGTTGGATCATGAAGTGCAACTAAACCTGCCTGTGGGATCAATCGCTCGACGAAAGGCCAAATACAAATTCCAGGTTCATCCAGCAGGTTTTGCATGCGATCGAGTGCGTCTCGATCAAAATGGTGTTTTAAATCTTCATATCGTAATTGGGCTAATAGGGCTGTTCCTTCAATCGCCGGTGATTGCCACAATAAAATGCGATCTCCAGGGCAACCTTGCGTGGGATCGAGCAGAGTTTCACCTATTTTTTCGCCGATCATTTGCCCCACTAAGACAGGCATATTCACAGCAGCCGTCACCTCAGTATGGCCGCCGAGCGATTGAATCTTATATTTTGCAAGTTGCTCGCACGTATCACGCCAAATTGCGCGCAATTGCTCTTCTGTTGTCCCAATAGGTAATAAAAGAGAAGCGCTATACCATCGTGGACGACAACCCAGACAGGCAACATCATTAATATTCACACAAACACTATAGGTTCCGATGCGTTCGCTGGCGAGCGTGATGGGATCTGTGGTTACTGCAATCTGCTGATTACCAATCTGCACACCGGCTGCATCACAACCGATCAAGGGTGGAATTAACAGCTCCGACGTTTTCCCTGGTAATTCTGTTAAGAGGGATTGGAGCAGATCGTGTTGTAATTTTCCAGGAGGCAATACAGCTTCTAGTGGCATTAATTTACCTAAGTTTCAACTTGTGTAGGTTGGGGTAGGTTGGGTTACGCGAGTACGCTACCCCAACCACAATTAACCAACCAACATTTCCTTCCCTACACGCGCAGATTCAGCAGCACCACAAAGTAATTCGACAAGTTTGAGCGCAAACGGTATCGCGGTTCCAGGCCCAGCGCTGGTGATACAGTGTCGATCAACAACAACGGATTCTGAAACAGCCGTCGCACCAGTCAATTGAGAGATCAAACTTGGATATGAGGTTGCACGATAGCCATCAAGTAAACCATGCGCAGCAAGAACAACGGCTGGCGAGGCACAAATTGCAGCGAAGAAACGACCCGCTTCTTTTTGTTGGCGCAGTAAATTAATCAGGAGTGTACTTTGTGCAAAATGCTGAGCACCTCCAAAACCACCAGGTAGTACAATTAGATCATACGTTGATTGTGCGCAATCTTGGAGACGTACATCAGCAACAATCCTGACATCATGCGCAGTCCTAACCTGTAATTGATCAATCGCCGCAATGGTGACATTCAAGCCTCCTCGGCGCAACACATCGATGATCGTAATGAATTCTAATTCTTCTGTACCGTCAGCAAGGGGTACAAGTACATTTTTTTGAGACATGGTTACTCCTTATACTTAATAAACATTACACGAACTTCCAAGCCTTGGCCTGATGCAGGTGTATGTAATTCGATTTCCGCACGGTGTAATCGAGCAATTTGTTGAACAATGGCAAGCCCTAAACCACTGCCGGAACTTTGCGTACCTAACATTCTAAAAAAGCGCTCAAAAACTCGTGCGCGAAGCTCTTCTGGAATGCCGGGACCATCATCAATGACTTTGAGGGTTACTGTATCTTCCTCTTCAACAAGATGAATTTCAACTTTACTACCTTCATGGGTATAACGAACAGCATTATCTACAAGATTACGCACTAAAATCCCAATTGCAATCATGCTACCTGCAATGAGGATAGGATGTTCAGGTGCAAAAAATTCGAGTTCAATTTTTTTACTCAGTGCAAACGGTACTACAAGAGCAACCATTTCTTGAGCGACTTGAACCAAATTAAATGCTTTTAAATCTTCCAGTGTTGCCTCCGGCACCATCCGACTCAGCGTGAGCAATTGCTGTATAATGTGTGTACATCGATCGACACCGATGATAACTTGCCTCATCGCTTCTTCTTTTTCGCCAAGATCATCAGACTGCAAAGCCAATTGCGTTTGTGTTTTTACGGCAGCCAAGGGCGTACGTAGCTCATGCGCAGCATCTCCGGCAAACCGTTTTTCACGCTCAAATGCATCTTTTAAACGTTCGAATAAATAATTTAATTCATCGACTAAGGGTTTAATTTCAACGGGCGCAGACTTTAGATCCACAGGCTCAAGATAACCTGGTGCTCGATGTCCGACTTCCTCAGCAATACAAATCACAGTATTTAAACCTTGCCCAACGATCACCCAAATCAAAATGGCTAAAATCGGTGAGGTTAAAAGTACAATAAAAATATAATCTTCTGCAATTCTCATTTCGAGGTGATTACGTGCCTTGTGGTCTAAGGCGACGAGAATGTGGATCCCTGTTTTAGGATCAGTACGCGAGTAAACACGCCATAACCTATTTTCAACAGATGATAATCCAAATCCCTCTTTTGCTTTAATAAAAGGAGTGGTGGGCGCTTGCTTTGATTTCAGTAATAAATGCCCTCTTTGATCCCAGATTTGAAATTGAAATAAAGCAAAATTTTCTGGGAGTTTTGCTTGATTATTTCCTGTACGCAACAAAAGCTCTCTATTAAGGTCAATGGACTGAGAAGATTGCGAGAAATTTTTAAAACTAAAGGCTAAATCGTTAACACCCACTTGCATGTTTTTTAGATCAGCATCAGAAATAGCCGAAAACATCGTTTCAAACAACAGTGCCATTGAAACAAGCTCAGCATCGGTGTGGCGTTGAATATCTTTATGTTCAAGTAAGAGCGTCCCAAGCACCGTTAACATGGTGACAAAGACTAAGCTCAGTAAGAGATTAAAAAGTAGGAAGTGACGTATCGAACGTATCATTGTGAAGACTGAGCCTCCTGGGTTTATAGCATTTCTCACTTTTAGCGAGTAATAGGAAGGCTGCGCTAATGCCACAACACGCATTGGCGCAGCCTTCCTATTACTCGCTAAAAGTGAGAAATGCTATAAACAAATTATTCGAGTTTCTGAACCATATAACCCACACCGCGTATGGTGACAATAAGATCGCTGCCCAATTTCTTTCGAAGATTATGAATATGTACTTCGAGTGCATTACTGTCGATATCTTTATCCCAACTATAAAGACTTTGTGCCAGCTGATCACGCGACAAGACCCGCCCTGCATTTTGTAATAATTTTTGGATCAATGTAAATTCTTTTGGACCGATCATCACGAGCTCGCCATCGAGTGTGATCGTATGGGCTGTTGTATCAAGCGCAATTTTACCATATTGGATAATCGACGTTGCTTGTCCTGTTGAACGGCGCTGCAACGCCCTCAATCGCGCATAGAGTTCGCTCAAGTCAAACGGCTTGGTCAAGTAATCATCAGCACCTGCATCAAGCCCCTTGACCAAATCCTCCGTTGTATCTCGGGCTGTTAATAACAAAACAGGCGTTTTTCCACCACGCCCCCGAAACCCACGTAGTAACTCAAGCCCCGAGATCTTAGGTAATCCAATATCGAGCACAATGATATCGAACGTTTCATTTTTGAGCGCTTGCTCAGCCGAATTGCCATTTTTCATCCAATCAACAGCATAGCCCTTCCGAGTTAATCCTATTTTAACACCATCTCCTAAAAGTTCATCATCTTCAGCCAATAAAATTCGCATGTTGCGATCCTCTTTTCAACAAAAATATATTCGAGCCTGTATGGTTAAAAAATACCAGCTGCAAAATAAGTAAGATTGGTGCAAATTTTCCTGGGCTCGTTAACTATTCGCCTCAAATTCAAAAAAATTTTCACTCAATCCGCTCATTTTTCGCCATGGTATTTTTTAACCCTAGAGGCTCTCAAAAACGTTTGTTCAATAATCGTAATGGTCTGAACAAGTTTAGCACATCTATGTTCTCAATAAAGGAGAGATTGTAGGGATGTTCCGCCGTGATTCGCCTGAATTTTTCACATCCTGCAATCTCTCGAATCGATTTTGCCTGTGTTCCTAGAAGAATCAAACTAATATTGTTCTTTTTTTGCGCTACTGCTTGAAGCAAGCTCGCCATAAAGGGGCGCCAAATTTTAACTTCCTCTGTCACTTTTCTTGAACTCAAAACAAGCGTGGCATTGAGCAAAAGAATACCTTCATCCAACATATTCTCAAACAGCGCGCCCAATGTAGAAACATAAGCCTGCTTATCAAGGGCTGCGATACAGGAGGGCATCGTTTGAGAACCTTTCAAAACGCCTTCTGCAACTAACAACATTTTAATAAAGTTTCGCAAAGAAGTTGCTCGGTTTACAGATTTAGACAAACCTTGCTCAGCCCAAATTTCCCCTACAGCCGCATCCCAAAATGCATACCCATTTGCAGATTCAGCACGAGGATAGGGTGATTCACCAAGGAGTATATAATTGACCCGATGAAGTGGTAAGCTAAAGGCCTGGAAAATACGTGAAGGCCCGGGCAACCAATCTTTTTCATGTTCGAGCCATTGAAGGTAGGAAGAAGGCAATGTCATCAACGCTTGCTCAATAAGCGGTCGCCAGGTAGCATCGATAGGTGCTTTGTTGAATCTCATTTTTGGAACCTTTTAGATGAATAAAAAACTTCTAGACATTCTCGTTTGCCCACACTGTAAAGGCAAATTAATTTGGCTTGAATCAAGGCAAGAATTGATCTGCCGGTTTGATCGGCTAGCCTATCCTGTAACAGATGGGATCCCTGTCATGCTTGAAGGCCAGGCGCGTCTTGTTACTACTGATGAACTTGAATCTTTATGAATTGTCACTACTCAGCTTCTTTATAGGAACGTCCACTTTTGGCTCATCTTGAACGTTCTCTTAACTTCATCATCTCAGCTTAAAAGTAACTTGGAAACTTGCCTTGATCTTCGCCCATCAGTTACAATTGGCATAAGGCTTTTTTTGAAGGACACAAAAATGTTTAGGCTTCTTTCCTATTTTATCATCATCTTTTGCTACTTCAGTCCCGTGGTTTTTGCCGACCTTGCAGATTATGCAAATGACATTAACACGATCTACCATGGTCTCGCCTATATCATTAAAGTTTGTCTCTGGGTCGGCGGCGCAGGTTTAATTCTAGGCGGGATGATCCAATATAGAGCTCATAGGGTTAATCCTTCTCAAGTTCGTTTAACAAAACCTGTCATGCTCTGGATCACTGGAATTGTTTTTATTCTTATTCCTTTTGCCATGCTTGTAGTCATGTCTGCCACAAATTCGGCCTCAACCCCATAGAGAAAAAAACCAAGGTGAAAAAAATGCGTCAATTGCTTTTAATTATTCTATCGCTTGTTCTGATGGGTTGCCAAAAACCAAGGACTTATGAGTATTTTATGCTCCACCCCGATGAAATCAAATCTGAACTCGCATCTTGCCAACACAAAACAACAACGCCTCCTGATCCAGTTTGTATAGCTGCTACGCAAGCTCAGCTGGATGTTAATCAAATGCTTAACCAAGCCAGCAGCAATGGTCAGGCTTTTGGCTCATCCTTGATCAACGATCAAATTGCCCTTTCAAAAACAGAACAAGATTTTGCTTATGCAGAAGCAAATTTCAAAGCAGCAAAAAAATCTTATGGCGAAACTTCCTCTCAAGCAAAATTAGCCCATGCTCAGTTGGTTATTGCAGAGCGCCAATATCAGGCTGCTAAATTTAAGGTCGATAGCAAGCTCGCTGTCTTATCTCTGATAGGTATGTAATTTTGTGAACGTTCACACAATGGTGTCAACTTAAGAAAATTTCTTCTAAAATTCCATCATGCTGTAAGGGTTACATTATCCCAACGCCTTAAATGCTGCAATGGCACGGGCACGGGTCGATTTATAATCGACAATGGGGCGAGGATACTCCGAAAAATTTAAAAAAAGATCACCGCTTGCGTAGGGATTATGGATTTCGTGATCATTCAGATCGCGTAATTCTGGACAGTAATGTCGAATAAAAATTCCTTCCGAATCAAAGCGTTGGCTTTGTGTAATAGGATTGAAGATTCGAAAATAAGGCGCAGCATCATGGCCGGTTGAGGCACACCATTGCCAGCCACCATTGTTGGCCGCCAAATCACCGTCGATCAAGTGCTGCATGAAAAACTGCTCGCCAAGCCGCCAATCTAGCCAGAGCTGCTTAGTGAAAAACATCGCCACGACCATTCGTAGGCGGTTGTGCATCCAGCCTGTTTGCTGCAATTGACGCATGGCTGCGTCAATCAGCGGAAAACCAGTTTGTCCAGTCTGCCAGGCATCCAAAAGATCAGGTCGATCGTCCCAGATCAGTTTTTCTGTATTTAATTTGAAAGGGCGGTACCGACACACGCGTGGAAAGTCCACCAAGATCGTTTTATAAAATTCCCGCCAAATTAATTCACTGATCCACGTAGCTGCACCTTCATGCCCTTGATCGAGCAATCCGTTGTTAAAGACCAATGCGGCTTGTAAACATTGGCGAGCAGAAATCATTCCGCAGGCTAAATAGGGCGATAGTCGACTCGTACCATCGATCGCAGGGAAATCTCGCCATTCTTTATAATGTACAAGAATATGATCAGTAAAATAAACCAACCTTTCCATCGCCGCCTGCTCGCCTGCAGGCCATAGCTCTGGATCAATGAGTGAATCAAAACCTTGGACATGACTCAAAACCTCAAGTTTTTCAATGAGAATAATTGGTTTTGATTGGCGCTTAGGTTGAGGTAATAAGGTTACTGGGTGTTCTTGGTAATGTTTGATCCATGCCTTTTTAAAGGGTGTAAAAATTGTAAATGCTTCTTGTTTTTGTGTACGAATCACTTGAGGGGCAATGATCGTTTGATCATGATGTGCTCGAATCACGATCTGCGATCCTGATAATAATGCTGCAACTGTTTTATCACATGCAATTTCATCAACTTCATATTGTTGATTAAAATGGACAACTTCAATCTGATATTGTTCACAGATTTTTAAAAGTAATTGAGGAATATCTGAAAACGAAGGCGCATTTAAAATTAAAAAGGGAATATTAAATTTATTGAGACCCACTTTAAGCTGTCTTAATCCATGTAAAATAAAATCAACACGGCAAGCCGCCACATTGTGTTCAATCCACGTTTTAGGGGTAATAATATAGACAGCTAAACAACCTTCTCGAGCTTGATGAGAAGCATGATAAAGGGCTGTATTATCGGTGATCCGTAAATCATTGCGAAACCAATGGAGTGTGCGCAAGCAATCTCCTATGCCTTTAAAGCCTTTAAAAAATTTTCAGCGGCATTTTGTTCGGCGAGGCGACGATTTGTGCCAATTCCTTCTGTTTTAATCGGCAAGGATGGCGTATGGCATTCCACCCTAAATTGCTGATCGTGATCCTTGCCTGAAATTGTTTTGATCGTATACGTCGGCAGAGAAAGCCGCTTGGCTTGCAAATATTCTTGCAATCGGGTTTTAGGATCTTTCACTGCATCCAGGGTTGCAAAATCTTTCCAAATCCCTTGATACCACGTTAAAATGCAAGCCTGTACGACATCGATGCTTGCATCTAAAAAAATCGCACCGATGATTGCTTCCAAGGTATCAGCTAAAATAGATTCGCGATAAGCACCGCCGCTTTTTAATTCGCCGACGCCAAATTGAATGTAATCGCCGAGATTAAATGCACGCGCTAATTGCCCAAGCGCAGATTCTTTTACCAAATTTGCACGCAGCCGACTTAAATCGCCTTCTGTATCATTCGGCCGCTCTCGATAAAGCTTACAGGCAATGGTGCAATTGAGAATCGCATCACCTAAAAATTCCAAACGCTCATTACTCGGACCTTTGGCACTGCGGTGGGTGAGCGCTTGATCCAATAGCGCTGGATTTTTAAATTCGTATCCAATCATCTTATAAAAACGTTCACGAACGATCTCATTCATAAGAGTGTCCCAATCCGATGCCAACGAATGCGATGTTTTTCAGAATCCCAACTCATCCAAATCATGAAAGCCTTTCCAGCTAGATCAGATTCTGGCACCAAGCCCCAAAAACGACTATCCGCACTGTCATCACGATTATCACCCATCATAAAATAGTAACCCTTGGGCACCACAAAATCATAATCCCAAGTTTCACCACCTTGATTGCGGATCAAGATTTGGTGTTTGACACCCATTAAATCTTCTTCATAACGCATTGCTGGTGCATCACCAAAAGGTTCATCATCAAAACTTAGGCTAGCTTCCGTTTGTTTAGCTTCTTGCCCATTAATAAACAAGACACGATTTTGATAAACAATGTGATCGCCAGGTAAGCCGATCGTACGCTTAACCAAATCAAACTTGTGATTAGCGGGCCAAGGAAATACAACAATATCTCCACGATGAGGTTCGCCTATTTTCAAAATTTTTGTCCCGATCACGGGCAAACGTAAACCATAGGAAAATTGACTGACCGCAATGAAATCGCCGGGCAATATTGTGGGTTCGAGGGAGCCAGAAGGAACACGATAGGGTTGCACGATGAAGGAGCGAATGATCAAGACGATTAACAGCACGGGGAAAAAGGATCGTGCATGTTCAACTAATTTGGGTAAAACAATGTGGGCGACATGACTGTTCGCCGCTCTCGCGGCTGCAATAGCGCGCGCTTTTCTGCCTGGCATAAAAAATAGTTTATCCACGAGGCAGATTAAACCGGTAAGGGTTGTTAAGACCACTAATATTAAAGGAAAATCAATTGACATTATTTTTTATCCACCCTTAAAACAGCCAAAAACGCCTCTTGCGGAATTTCAACACGACCAATTTGTTTCATACGCTTCTTCCCTTTCTTCTGCTTTTCCAACAACTTTTTCTTACGCGTAATGTCACCGCCGTAACATTTTGCAGTCACATTTTTACGCAAAGCTTTCACGTTTGATCGTGCAATAATCTGCGCGCCTAATGCCGCTTGAATCGCCACATCATACATTTGTCTCGGTATAATTTCCCGCATACGCTCAACAAGATCACGCCCACGTTGGATAGCTTTGCTGCGATGAACAATCAATGCCAACGCATCAAGTTTTTCACTATTGATCAATACATCCAATTTAACCAGATCACCCAGTTCAAATCGTTCAAAGGAATAATCCAAGGAAGCGTAACCACGACTGACCGATTTGAGGCGATCAAAAAAATCGAGCACAACTTCACTCATCGGAATTTCATAGGTCAATGCAATCTGTTGGCCGACATATAACATTTTTTTCTGTATACCCCGACGTTCAATACATAGGGTAATCACATCACCAATGTACTGTTGTGGCACAAGAATATTAACTTTGGCGATCGGCTCACGCAATTCAGCAATAAGATTAACAGCAGGCAATTTTGAAGGATTATCAATGTGCAGGGTTTCACCCTTGGTTGTGATGATCTCATAGACCACCGTGGGTGCTGTGGTAATAAGATCCATATCATATTCACGCTCCAAGCGCTCTTGCACGATCTCCATGTGGAGCATGCCAAGAAATCCACAACGAAAACCAAACCCCAATGCTTCTGAACTTTCAGGTTCATAAAAAAGAGAAGCATCATTTAATCTTAACTTAGCAAGTGCTTCACGAAAACCTTCATAATCATCGGAACTGATCGGAAATAAACCTGCATAGACTTGAGGTTTAACCGTTTTAAAACCGGGCAAGGGTGCATTTGCTGGATTGGAAGCATGCGTGAGTGTGTCTCCGACGGGCGCACCATCAATTTCTTTGATGCCTGCGACCACAAAACCGACTTCGCCCGCGGTTAATTCCTCACATTCAACACGCTTAGGTGTAAAAACACCGACTTGATCGACAGGATAAATTTTTCCAGTCGACATCACAAGCATGCGCTCACGTTTACGTAGAGTACCTTGCATGACGCGTACAAGAGATACCACACCGAGATAACTATCAAACCACGAATCGATGATCAGGGCTTGTAGCGGCGCTTGACGATCGCCTTCTGGCGGTGGAATACGCGCAATGAGTGCTTCTAGCACGTCCTCCACACCCAAACCTGTTTTGGCACTGGTACGCACAGCATCTTTGGCCTCAATGCCGATGATTTCTTCAATTTCTGAGATGACACGCTCGGGTTCTGCTTGGGGGAGATCAATTTTATTTAAGACCGGCAGAACTTCGAGGCCTTGCTCTAAAGCAGTGTAACAAACCGCCACGGTTTGGGCTTCTACGCCTTGTGCCGCATCGACAACAAGAAGTGCGCCTTCACAAGCGGCCAGGGAACGGGAAACTTCGTAGGCAAAGTCGACATGTCCCGGAGTGTCAATGAAATTGAGCCTATAAGTTTGTCCATCTTTGGCACGATAGGCCAGTGTGACGCTTTGGGCTTTGATGGTAATACCACGTTCGCGTTCAATGTCCATGCTGTCGAGGACTTGGGCTGACATTTCGCGATCGGTGAGACCTCCACAGAGACTGATGAAGCGATCGGCCAGAGTTGATTTGCCGTGATCAATGTGAGCGATGATTGAGAAGTTGCGGATTAAAGAAAGTGGGCTGGCCATGGACTTACCGTTTTATTCAAAGCGCTAATTCTACACGTTTTAAGGCGTATGACTCAAAACTTTAATCGTTTTTTGTGATCAGATGGGCTGATATTCTGTAAAAACATCATTCAGTCCCCGTCATTCCGGGATTTACCCGGGATGCAGAAAATAAAAAAAGATTTTTTCATAATTATTCGTTTGAAATCTGCGCGATCATCCCCGCATTAAGCCAGCGTTGGAGCAGGCCAATGGCAAAGAGCGCAACTTCATTAGCCTGGCTTTCATCTTCGCAGAATTGATCACAGAGATTTTCAAAGGTTTCGCCCGTCATGAGCGCTGCTAAAAAATCGTCTTCTTCTGGTGTCGCAAGGCAATAATAAGCTGCATGGTCACATTGCCAAACAAAGAAACGTTGTTCAACGGCCTTGGGTCGTCGACGTTTGGGTGGAACTTCCTCTGTCATTCCTCGCCATAAATCAAAGACATTCCATTCAAATTTGAGACGTTCCACGCTGGGATGAACAACAAATCGAAGATCGGCCCATTGCTCTGCAGGAATGTGTTGAAGGGTTTCTAGGCTGGCCGTTGGCGCATCAGGCTTTTCAAGCACAGCCTGCAAAGCCCATTCAAAACGGGCAAGATCACTCAAATAAAGTTTGTCACTATAAATAGAATCTTCTTTTAAAAAATCAGGAAGATGTTTACCCACCACGCCGACCGAAAAATGACTGGGTGGATGAGCTTCTAGATAACGCTGACATAATTGTGTAAACGCTTTTTCGCCAAGACGCGCGTTGATCACCGGATAATCGAGTGAAAGCACCTCGCGCAGCCGTAAAAAATAAGCCCGCCCGTAAATTTTAAGCCTCGAGTTAGCAGAATCGCGCAAAGGTTGAACAATGGCTGATTTTATACTCGGATCATGCTCGACAATATAATTTTTAAAATCTTCTTGTAACTGGCGTAATGTCCTCATAATAAAGATCCTGTTTGAAGACTTTTGGCGATCATCTTCGCCTGATGAAGTTCTGCATAAAGTTCCGGAAATTCGGGAATGTGATCATCGCGCTCGATCATCGTTGAAACCGCCCCAAATCGTTGGATCGCTGCTGCATATAAATCCCACACACCACTGACAATAGGATGATCATGGGTATCAATGATATGTGTACCACAATGTTCATGCCCTGCTAAGTGAAATTGTTGCACACGCTCGATAGGCATTGCATTGAGATAGGTCAAGGGATCGAAGCCATGATTGAATGCGCTGACGTAGATATTGTTGATATCCAGTAAAAGTAAACAGTCGGCTTTTTCGATGATCTTCACGAGAAAGTCCCACTCGGTGTATTCGGATTGTTGATAAGTAACATAGCTTGAAACATTCTCGATCAATATTTGGCGGCCAAGAAATTCTTGCACCTGTAAAATTCGTGCGACGACATGATTGATAGTTTCATCTGTGTAAGGCAGTGGTAATAAATCATGCAATTGTCGTCCATGAACTCCTGTCCAACAGAGGTGATCGGAAATCCATGCCGGTTGCACACGCGTGGCTAATTGTTTGAGTTGTTTGAGGTAGTCTTGATTGAGCGGATCGGTCCCGCCAATAGAGAGTGATACACCGTGCATGACGATGGGATAGTGCGCACGAATTTGATCAAGATAATGAAGTGCTCGGCCACCTGGGAGCATAAAATTTTCACTGATGATTTCAAACCAGTCCACATCGGGGCGATGTTCTAAAACATAGGGGTAATGGACGGGGCGTAGGCCAAGTCCGAAGCCAAGAAAGGGATAGAGTGATGTTTGTTTTTGGTTCATGGCTTTTCTCGATACTATCTCAAAGCTTCTGATTGTTTTTTGGAATTTGATTTTCCAAACACGCTGTTAATACGTCCCTGTAAGCTCAACGCCAGCTTCCCTGCTGGCGATGGTTTATCAAATCAAATTCCAAAAAACAATCAGAAGCTTTGAGATCCTAACTTTTTACTCAATATAAAAAAAGCCGAGCATCTCGAAGGACCTCGGCTTTTTAAGCGTCTATCAAACAAAAGGCCTGCTAATCGCGATCAACAGTCTTTGTCTGAGCTGCGGTCCTTATTTCGACCCTTTGCAGCTGTTCACGCCTTTGCAGCTCGCAACACCTTTGCATTGAGCCTGAGCGACTTTCGCAACAGGTTTAACGCAATAATCGCCTTGTGGACTTGCACAACCTGCTGCCAAAGCAACAGATGCTGACATAACTACCGCAGCACTCAGCTTGATTGCGCTTCTTACTGCAGAGCGGTTCTTACGAACCTTTTTGATTACTTTACTCATGAACACTTTCCTTTTTCGTTAATTAACAAACTTAAGTATTGCCAAACAATCTCTCTTACAGAAAAATCGCATGCCAACCTTTCTAAGGTAAGCTAAAAGGTATAGAAATTCAACCCCCATTTTTCTGAATTTCTTGTCAATTACTCTTTTTGGACAAAAAGAAAACAATTAATCTTTAACAGTGCTGTCAGGTATGTTTACATTCTATAAAAATGTCACACTCTCTCTAGCACCGTCATCCCGGAATTTAGCGATTCTTCGTGCGTACTCGCACGTTAGAATCGCTTAATATCCGGGATCCAGTTATAAATAAGGATTTCTTCATTTATTATTCCCTGTCCAAATACTGCCCTAATTCTGCAGCAATTTTATCCGGTTGGGTTTCAGGAAAATAATGTAAATCATCGCCAAGATCAACCAATATTAAATTAGGCATATGTTCCTTCGCCCATTGAAGCGTTGAAATGGACGTATTAAAACCAGGCACTGCATAAAAAATTAATTTAGGCAATGACGTTTGACATAACCAATCCGAGTATTTTTTAATCAAGTCCAAAACTGGCGTGGACTGATCACCCAGCGGAATTTCTTGAACAAACTGCCAAAGAGGACGGCGACTACTCGGATCAGGAAAAGGCTTACGGTAATTTTCCATTTCTTCTGCCGTCAATGCACGCAAGACACCCTTGGGTAACACGTTCTCGACCAAGGCATTGCGATTGACCACCGCATCATAACCACCATCCGGCGCATTCAGATTTAAAGCAATTTCTTGAACAGGAAGAGAAACCATCGACCACTCTGTGGTTGGACGAATGTGCCCTTCCATAACAACAATATTTTTTACATTTTCAGAGTGCTTCATAGCATAGGCCAAACCGATCACCGAACCCCAGGCATGCATGACCAATGTCAAACGTTTTAACCCGAGCGCTTCAATAAAGGCTTCAAGGTATCGAATATGATCGAATACAGAATAATCAATATCAGGCTTCCCAGATGCACCACAACCGATCAGATCAATCGCTAAACAACGCCCTTTTGAAGCCAATTTGGGTAAAACTTGACGCCAGAGATAACTCGACGCAGGAAGACCATGGATAAACAAAATCGGATCACCCTGACCTACTTCAAGGTAATGAAGCGTTGAACCGAGGACTTCAACCTGTTTTGACTGAATAGATTCCATTTGGCTACCTTCCACAAGACCATGTGAAGTAAGTATACTCTTCGCACACAAAAAAGCGAATTCTCGCACAAATCGGCTAGGGTCTGTTGGCATTTGCTTACTTGACTTGAAGCGAAAAAGGCCTCCTTCAAATCGGGGCTCGATGACTTTCGCACTTTCGGGGTGACCACTCCAGCTAACTTCTTGAGAGAGTAGGACTTTAACTGTGATTCAGACAGTGAAAAAAGGGTGCAAGGCATCGACCCCTGATCCGCGCCCGCTCTGAGGTTTTCGTCATCACCAACGCACTCCTGGCCCTCA